>NZ_JAKRFB010000051.1:0-34771 GCF_022348315.1 Alteromonas sp. MmMcT2-5
TTAGCATTAGATATGGAAACGCCTAACGCAGTGCATAATAGAAAAGGCCAGCTTCGAGAGCTGGCCTAATAACTGTCAACCTATATTAGGACGACACATGTATTATACGCTTAAATTAGCCCCAAATGTCCTGCATGGAACTCCAAGTGCTCTTCAATAAATGATGCAATAAAGAAGTAACTATGATCGTAACCTTCATGCATGTTAAGCGTAAGTTGCGTATCTGACTGTTGCGCAGCATGAACAAGTGACTGAGGTTTCAGCTGCTCGTGCAAGAACTCATCTTTTGTCCCTTGCTCTACTAGCAGAGGTACACTGTGTGTTTTGCTTGCTAATAGCAACGAGGCGTCGTAATCCTGCCATGCTGCCTTGTCATCGCCTAAATATCGACCTAAGGCTTTCTCGCCCCACGGACAATCTGAAGGATTTGAGATAGGGCTAAAGGCCGATACCGATACAAACTTATTAGGATTACGCATGCCAATAACTAAAGCACCGTGTCCGCCCATTGAGTGACCGCTAATAGCGCGCTCTTTGGTTACAGGGAACTCGCTTTCAATAAGCGCTGGTAGCTCGTTCACAATATAGCTATACATTTTGTAATGCTTATCCCACGGCGCCTGCGTAGCGTCAACGTAGAAGCCTGCCCCAAGGCCAAAGTCATAAGATCCTTCTTCGTCGTCAGGAACATTCTCGCCACGGGGGGATGTATCGGGCGCAACAATAGCCATACCTAATTCCGCCGCTAGCTTCATTGCACCGGCTTTTTGCATAAAGTTCTGGTCGGTACATGTTAGCCCTGACAGCCAGTAAAGCACGGGCACTGGCTTTTCTTTCGAGGCGAAAGGGGGAAGAAAAATTGCGAAGGTCATATCGCATTGTGTTGTTTCAGCTTTATGGGTATAGCGTAAATGCCGTCCCCCGAATGCTCTATTTTCGCCAATAAGCTCCATTTCAGCTCCTTAAATACGTAAATTTGCACCTTTATTGTGGAATCAGTAAAGGCTCTATCGGATTTTAGATCAAGTTCGTTTACACTAAGCGCCTAATTTTTGAGGTAAGTACAATGGTAAAAGCACTGTTGCATCATATTGTTGGCACTATTTCGGTCATCTGCTATTTCGTCAATACGGTAGTGTGGTCAACGCCTATTTTTATATTGGCTATTTTTAAACTTATACCTATTGCGCCGTGGCGACGATTCATTTCTTATTTACTCGACGCATGCGCGACTGCGTGGATCGGCGTTAATAACCTGAATCAGCGCATCAGCGGACGCACCAAATGGCAAATAAACGGACTAGAAAAACTCACTCGAGATGATTGGTATCTCGTTGTTGCTAACCATCAATCTTGGGTCGATATCTTAGTTCTTCAACGTGTATTTAACCGAAGAATCCCATTTTTGAAATTTTTCCTCAAAAAAGAGCTTATCTATGTTCCCATTTTAGGTCTGGCTTGGTGGGCACTCGATTTTCCATTTATGCGCCGGTATTCCAAATCATTTTTGGCTAAAAACCCGCATTTGAAAGGAAAGGATATGGAAACCACGCGCCAAGCGTGTGAGAAATTTAGAAATAAGCCTGTAAGTATTATGAATTTTGTTGAAGGCACGCGCTTTACGCAAGCCAAGCACGACAAGCAGGCCTCGCCTTTCACTCATTTACTTAAGCCTAAAGCAGGCGGCATAGCATTCGTTTTGTCTGCGATGGGCGATCATTTGCATAAGCTTATTGATGTCACAATTGATTATCCGAACGGCGTACCGTCTTTCTGGGACTTCGTTAGTGGTAAGGTTCGTGATATTCGAGTGAATATCAACGTAATGCCCATCAAAGACATTATGGAAAACGGCATTTTCAGCGACAATTATTTTGATGATCCGCAAGTTCGAGCCCGTTTTCAGACGTGGTTGAATGAACGCTGGCATGCCAAAGATCAACTTTTAGATTCACTAAACGCAACACAGAAACCATTATGATTCGCGCAGTACTCGCTCCTTTTATTTTCGTATTACATACTTCACTACAAATCCTCAATCTTGCGTTGTGGGGAGGCTTAATTATCTTACTGGGCTTGGTAAAACTTATTATGCCCAACGGAAAGATAAGAACAGCATGGAATAAAGTGATGCACGGGCTAATGTTTAGCTTCGGACGGGTCAGCGTTCTCATGATACGCTTGTTCAACCGCGTCGATATTGAGTGTTCGGTACACGGCGAACTGTCAAAAGACCGTTGGTATCTGATTATTGCCAATCATTTAAGCTACCTCGACATTATTCTGCTCATTGAATTCGCAACGAACCGCATTCCTGCACCCAAATTTTTCCTTAAGAAAGAGCTTATTTGGCTGCCATTTGTCGGACTGGGTGCCTGGGCACTTGATATGCCGTTTATGCACAGATACACCCGTGCGTATTTGGAAAAGCACCCAGAGAAAAAAGGAAAGGATCTCGAAACCACCAAAGCGTATTGTGAGAAGTTTAGAACGGTGCCCACCACGGTCATTAACTTCGTAGAGGGGACTCGATTTACTTCATTGAAGCATCTGTCAAAGCAAAGTCCCTATGAAAACCTCCTGCCCCCCAAAGCCGGCGGCGTTTCCTTTACGCTCTCAGCTATGGGCGAATTATTTACCAACGTGTTAGATATCTCGCTGCTTTACCCGGAAAATAAGCGTCATCCTATGATGGCAATGCTTAGCGGTCAGATGACAAAAATCGTGATCGATGTGAACGTTACGCCGGTACCTGAATTACAACAGCATTCAGAACGCACTGAGTCTGAGTTTCGTCTTTATTTCCAAAACTGGTTGAACGGTCTATGGGAAAATAAAGACAACCGTATAAAGAAAATGTTGGAGTCGTAATTAATGGAAGTCAGTGCTTCAGTACGCGATAACTTTATTCACATAGTTAATGATATTTTCCCGAATCTTACTACTGAAGATCCGCTGTATAACGTCATCGCACTAAGTAGTATTTTAGTGGTGTCGGCGGTAATCTATATTATCGCAAGGCTATTGGTGCGCCCCCAGATAGCCAGTTGGGTATACAAATCCAATAACCT
Organism: Alteromonas sp. MmMcT2-5; assembly: GCF_022348315.1. Lineage (NCBI taxonomy): Bacteria > Pseudomonadati > Pseudomonadota > Gammaproteobacteria > Alteromonadales > Alteromonadaceae > Alteromonas > Alteromonas sp. MmMcT2-5. The sequence continues at coordinate 3,072 of NZ_JAKRFB010000051.1, forward strand.
CTGGGACAACGCCTTGCAGCAGCACGGATTTTTCCGTCGCTTAATGCACCTGTTTCCTGCCCTGTTTATTTACTTAACCACACCGGTACTTATTAGCGATGAAGCCGTGATGCACGGTATGGTGATAAAGAGCGCTCAGCTATACATGCTATATAGCGGCCTTCTTGCCTTATATGCCATGTTGAGCACAGTGGAAGACGTTTATAACGCCTCAGCGCTTGCTAAACGCGCACCTATCACTGGCTTTATTCAAGTTACCAAATTGGCATTTGCTATTGTCACCATACTATTAAGTATTTCATTAATTGTAGACAGAAGCCCGCTACTTATTGTGTCTGGCTTAACCGCCATTGCCGCTGTTTTACTATTGATATTCAGAGACACCATTCTGGGCTTTGTTGCCGGCATTCAAATAGCCGCTAACCGCATGTTTAATACGGGCGACTGGATTGCCATGCCTAAGTATGAAGTAGATGGTGAAATACTCGAGATAGGCCTTACCAACGTCAAAGTACAAAACTGGGATAAAACCATTTCTACGCTGCCGACTTACAGCCTTACTACAGAAGCAGTTAAGAACTGGCGCGGTATGCAAGAGTCTGGCGGACGCAGAATTAAGCGCGCCATTTATATTGATGTGCACTCTATTAAGCTCTGTGACAACGATATGCTAGAGCGCTTTTCGAAAATTCGCTATATCAACGAATATATCGATAAGAAGAAAAATGAGCTCCGCGCTTATCACCGAGATTACTCCATTGATGAGTCGGATCTGCTAAACAGCCGTCGCCTTACCAACATCGGCACTTTTAGAGCTTATTTAGAGGCATACTTGCGCAAGCACCCGGATATAAACCAAGAACTGACCCTAATGGTTAGGCAGCTACCGCCTAATGAGCTTGGTTTACCTTTAGAAATTTACTGCTTCAGTGCACAAAAGGAATGGGTGAGGTACGAAAAAGTACAGGCGGATATTTTCGACCACGTTATGGCTATGCTGGATTTGTTCGATTTACGCGCTTATCAACGTGATGGACATTTGTCGCTGCTTGCCCATCGCGAACAAAGCGCTTATAGAAATAGTCCCGAAAGCGACAATGCGCCTGAGGATGCTCAGGAGAAGAGCGAACCTAATCGATAAGGCAGTGATGAATAAAGACTTGTTCAAGACGAAAAAAAACCGGCTAAGATAGCCGGTTTTTTTAATGCTTATCGCTTAAGCCAATGCGTAGGCCATCAGTAAGCAAAGTACTAAACCAGTAACGCCAAAAAAACCGTACTCGATTTTTTCCTGCATACCTTCAGCACCTGCTTTAGCAGTCATAAAGCCCATAACGATGCTGCTTAGCCCTAGCGTAAAGGCAATTAGCGCAACACCAAACATAATTGCATTAATCCAATCAGCCATTGTGATAACCCCTTAAAAATATTGGCGGTATTATGCACCAATAAATAAGATTTAACCATGCTTGGATTGGCTTAAATGTACCGCTATTGGTATTAATTGATCTTAGTCAAAACTACTAATTAGTTGGTAATCTCACTAAATAGTGTATTTAGCAGAGCATAAAGAAATCATCAAATATCACTAACCATTTGAAAGATATAGATATTAAATATTGGCAAGGCCATTGCTCTACCTTAGGTATAACAGCGAGTATCGTTAGCGTCTATTTGACAGTGACACTACAACGCATTGCAGTTTGCTTCGAGCACTTTCGTTAACGCGTCACACGTAAATTAAGGAATGAACAATGTCTAAGAAACTATTACTTTCAGTTGCCCTTACCAGTACTTTAATGAGCGGCCACGCATTGGCGCATGACAGCAGCTTTCAAAACAACAGTTGTGACATGGAGCTTGATGGTCATATTCAATATTACCAAGGTGATCTAACGGTACAGATGGACAATGGCTCAGTGATGACGATTGACTCCCATCACAATATGACCATTAACGGCGAACCAGTATCGCTTGACAGCGAACAACAGCGCTGGGTAAGTGAATATTACAACAACATTGATATCGCCATCCCTATGACCTTGAATATCGCCAGTGAAGGGCTGCAAATTGCCAACGTGGCAGTAACTGAAGTCTTTACTGAACTGTTAGGCGGCGATCAAATGGGTGACGATTTTCGTGAACTGTTCGACTCACTTGAAACCAAACTAAACACTTCATTCTATGATGACGCAGGGAATATTCGCGTTGATTCAACTAAATTCGATGAGCCAGGTTGGTTTGACGAAAGCTGGGAGCAAGAATTCGAAGCGCAAATTGAGTCTTTAATCAGTGAGTCTATGGGTAGAATACTTATTGCGGTAGGAACACAAATGTTGTGGGAAGGCGGTGATATGTCTGAGTTTGAGCAAAAGATGGAGCGCTGGAGTGAAGATTTAGAATATCGCTTAGAAAGCCAAGCGGCTGCGCTAGAAGAAAAAGGCGATGCATTGTGTAAGGTACTGAAGAAAGCAGATTATGCCGAAGGCAAAATGCAGGCATCCATATCGGGGCTAGATGACTTGAACCTGCTAGATATTGATCAAGGCAACCACCATGACCACAACGACGAAATGAAAATGTAGTTGGAACATTTAGCGAACTAAACGCGCAAAACGAAACGACTTGCAACGCTAGCCACTCACCTTAGAAAACCGACTGTAACCCAGTCGGTTTTTCATTTTTACAGTTAACGACAACCGCCCTTCAATTAATGTACTCTTAAGCCCTAAACAAAGGGGTATTTAATTGATGACTCAAAATGTAGTAATTAGTGGCTACGGCTGGTTAGCCAGCTATGTGGGCAAAGCACTTTCAGGCAAGGTCAATATTGTTGGCACCACTCGAAGCCAACAGAAACATCTCGCGTTAAAAGACCAAGGTATCACCGCAATTGAATATGCCCTGGGCGAAGATACATCAGCGCTTTGTAACCATTTGCCAAACGCTACCTTGTTGCTAAATATTCCCCCTGGCAGGAGAAACACAGATCTCGCGTCATACACCAACAATATGCTGCAGTTGATAGACGCAGCCATCAGCGTAAAGGTAGCGCATATCGTGTTTATCAGCACCACGTCGGTTTACGGCGATGCAACAAATGAGGTAGTGTCCGAAGTCAGCACTACACAGCCGCAAACAGCCTCGGCCAAAGCCCACGTGACTATTGAAGACTATTTATTGTCTAAACGAGGTCAGGTTGATATCAGTATTGTTCGCCTAGCCGGTTTAGTAGGCCCAGACCGTCACCCCGCCCGCTCGTTAAGTGGAAAACAGTTAGATGCAGGAAATAAGCGAATAAACCTTGTACATGTGTACGACATTGTATCTGCGCTGACGACCATCATTTGTGGCAAGCCGCTTAACGATGTTATTCACCTTTGCAGCTTGTCTCATCCTAAGCGCGGTATTTATTACGTGGATGCAGCGAAGGCGATGGATATTGATGCTCCTCGCTTTTCTGATACTAAAGCGGAACCTGCTGGCAAAGTGATTGACGCCGCACAAAGCTGGGCAAGGCTAAATATTACACCAGAGTATAGCGACCCCTATCGCATGTTTTAGGCTTTACACTTAGTGAAAATACATACTCTGACACAAACAAAAACGGCAAGCTTTAGGCTTGCCGTTTTTAAGTTGAGCTCACTGCTAGCTCACGTCATTTCTTGTAAAACCTGACTATCCGAATAGGCTCAACCCGAAGTATTTTACCGCTACCGTGTTTACAAAAATCACGAGTAAAATAAGCGGAATAAAGGTTTTCAGCGAAATATCCACGTACTTTTCAAACCAGCTGCCTTTGTAACCACTGCTGCCCTCTTCCAAAGAAGCATTGAAGTTTGCACTCTTCCAACGATAAATAACAAACAAACAAATTAGCAAGCCGTTTAAAGGCAAAATCGTGTCGTAGAACACATCGTAAATGACATCAAACAGTGATTTATCTGCGCCAGCGTAGTGCATAAACGACGTAAGCATATCAACTTTACCGAATGACAACGCACTTAGGATGGCTAGCAAAATCATAATGCTTCCTAGCGACCCAAGCGCCCATTTACGGCTTACACCTTTTTCATCCATAAGCGCCGCAACAGGTACTTCAAAAATAGACACTAGCGACGTAATTGCCGCAAAGAACACTAATAAGAAGAACAAGCTAGCGACAATCGATGCGCCCATATATCCAATCGAGTCTTGTAACGCTAGAAAGATACTAGGCAGGTAAGTAAAAATCATGCCCACTGACGATTCACTTAAATCATCAGGGTTAATGTCTGGGTTAAAAGAGAAGATGGCTGGAAGGATCATCAAACCCGCAGTGAACGCCACGGCTGTATCCGTTAACGCCACCAGCTTGGCAGCGCTCGGTACATCTGCACGCTTATCAATGTAGCTACCATAGGTTATAAGAATACCCATGCCCAACGATAGAGAGAAAAAGGCCTGCGATAGCGCACCATTCACCACTTCAGCAGTAATTTTTGAAAACTCAGGAACGATGTAGAACTCAACGCCAGCCATCGCATTTTCGCGGGTTAATACGAAGATAACGAGACCGATTAGCATCACGAATAGCGCAGGCATGAGCAGCTTTGCCGCTTTTTCTATCCCTTCTTTTACACCGCCTTGAAGGATGAGGTAGACCACACCAACAACGGCCGCCATGTATAAAAATATGGCTTCTGAGTTAATAAACAGCCCAAAGGTTTCTGGGTTAGCTAACTTGTCTAGATTTCCGCTTACTGCTTCGAACAAATAGCCGAAAAGCCACACGGTAATAACCATGTAGAAAACGGCAATCATGAATGGCGTAGCAATAGCTAGCCACCCCGCGACTTTCCATTTCTTTTCATTACCGCTTATATCACTGTATGCACCAAGCGGGTCTTTTTTAGCATGGCGACCTACTGACATTTCCGCCAGCATTACCGGTAAACAAATGGCAAAAACGAAAATAGCGTACATTAAAAGAAATGCACCACCGCCATTTTTAGCTGCACCGACAGGAAACCCTACCAAATTACCTATGCCTACCGCAGAACCTGCAGCTGCCAAAATAAAACCTATGCGCGATCCGAACTGTTCTCTGGCCCCGCTCATATCCCTTCCTCTTGTTGAGTTATTGTTATAGCAGTTCGCCGTATCACGCCTTGTGATGCACAAAAACGTCGTGTGCTCACAATTTATGGTGGTTGTCGGTACTTACTATTCGTAAGAATCAAGCCGAGCGAACTGGTATTATTTATTATCAGGATGGCGTTTGTTGTTATGACTCACGTGTGGCGTCAACGCGTTGTATTGCTACCTCTATGGGCTTATCAATACGCTGCACCATTCCCAAAAATAGCATGGTAACAGCAGTGAAATAAAAAGTCTTGATGTTGGACTTGCTGAAATGATGTTAGACCGTATCACCAAGTTACCACTTCGCCATTCCAGTCGATAAAATGACAAGCTTGGTCTCGATTAAGCGCCGAAAGGTGGTGAATGAGCTGTTTAGCGGTAAACTCAGGCGTGAACAGTTTCTTGGCGGCGACGTTCTTTTGAAAAGGCTTAGAAAGCCCCGTATCAACCGTCCCAGGGTGATAACAAACAAGCATCACGTCTTTCAATCTGCGCTTGTATTCTACCGACGCCGTTTTAACCAACATGTTGAGCGCCGCTTTCGACGCGCGGTAGCCGTACCACCCGCCAAGTCCATTATCTGAAATACTCCCTACTCTCGCGCTTAAGCAAACAAGGGTTGAGCCTTCTTTACTCATAATATTCACCAAATGCTTGAGCCACATTGCGGGAATAATGCTGTTAGTCGAAAAATAAGCCGCTAAGGCCTGCTCACTGACATCTTCCAAACGCTTCTCAGGATGAATGCCATCGCTTTCGCGGTGTAGAAAGCCTGTTGTGATAACTACCGTAGTTAACACAACCTGCTGTTCAGCCAGCTGTTCAACAAATTCGCTAATGTGCCTATCGTCCTGTTCGGCCATCTGATGATAGGTAACATCCCCATAATGATTAGTGTCAGATAAAGGGGCGCGACTAACCGCAAACACCCTAGCACCTTCACTGCTATATTGCTCAATAAGCGCAGACGCAATACCGCCCGACGCGCCCACTATAAGGACGTTATTTTTCACTGGTTTCTCCAGGTATGCAGCGATTGCACTGGCGTTTTTTACCTGTTAACAGGTATGAAATAGTGTATCTATGCTTTGCGAATACATTGTAGAAAGCATCGGCTACATGACGAATAACAGGCCAGCGAAGCGGTGCATATAGCCAACCCATGCCCACGGCTTTCCATGCTTCATGAGTGACATCAAGGCCAGTTATCAACGTCCCGTCTTCACGAAGTCCGTGAATTCTTGCATTGAGTGCATGCCAATCCATGGTTGGATAACGGTTCGAAAAATCGGGGGCCTGAATATCTACCAATGTTAATTTGTTGTGCTTGTCTCTTTTTCTTAAATGACGCATTTCAGCGATACACAACGGACAATACCCGTCATAGAAAATAATCACGACTGAATACCTCTGCCAAATTTTGAACACGTTTATACGCATTCTTACCAGTTGCAAACTGCTTGAAAGAAAGCAGCTAGCCTCACATGTTAAAACCTTTCACTCAGCTCGCACATTATTCTTATTTAATATTCGTTTATACGATAAAAAAACACGCTTGGATGACTTGTGTTGTGACCTACCCGCACCCACACTACAGACAAAGATTAAGAGAGGTTTTTACTATGGCAAATTTACAAGTCGCCACGTTGGCAGGCGGATGCTTTTGGTGTATCGAATCAGCGTTTAATAGCGTTGAAGGCGTGGAAAAAGCAATTTCTGGCTATGCTGGAGGCGAAAAGGCCGATCCAACCTATGAAGAGGTATGCAAAGGAAATACTGGCCATGCTGAAGTGGTACAAGTGACGTTTGATGCCGACAGCATTAGCTACCGAGAGATACTAGAAATTTTCTTTGCGCTGCACAACCCTACACAGCTTAACAGACAGGGCAATGATGTAGGCACACAGTATCGCAGCGCGGTTTTCTATCACGACGATACACAAAAAGCTGAAGCAGAAAAAATTATCGCAGAAATCACAGAAGAAGAGATTTGGCCCGATCCCGTAGTGACTGAAATAGTAGCAGTAAATAACTACTACGACGCCGAAGACTACCACCAAGATTACTTCAAAAATAATCCACAAAACCAATATTGCTCTATGGTGGTGGCGCCTAAACTTGCGAAGTTCAAAAAAACCTTCGCTTCTCGACTTCGCAGCGACGCATAAATAAAACAGCGATATTAAGCGCGCTATCAATAGCGTTAGCCAACAATAAAAAGGGTTGCTTAAAAGCAACCCTTTTGTTTTTCAATCTATTCGTTTTCTTATTATTCAAACCAAACGCTGTTAATTTCTAATGGAAACAATAAAGGCGCTAAGTCTTCATAACGCTTCTTATGAGCTTCGCACGTCGCGTTTTTAAGGTAGTTTTTCTCCCAAGGATCGTTAATGATCCACAAGGTATTTTCAATGGTCACTAGTCCTTCCATCGACGAATTATCCATTGTGTATTGTTCGCAACTCTGATCGCCGGCAACGTCGAAAGTAATAGGGATACGCTTTGTTGGCTTACTGCCACTCACATCAATTACCCACAGTTCATTGTCGTTTCTTGCTGCGCCAAACAAATAGGATGCGCCCGTTGAATGAGTATATAACGCCAGTCCATTGATAGGATGATTACCTGAAGTAAACGAAGGAAGTTGAAGGTTAGGCTCGCTCACTGTGGCAAAATCATTCGACGAGAAAAAGTCTTCATCAACAGCCAATGTAAAAATTCTTGGCTGTCCTGCTTTATCTTTCTCTAGCGCCAGATATAACGTGCCGTCTTCAGCCATCGTCAACCCTTCAATGCCGTCGTTAGGAAAATTACCTACTTCAAAATCGTTGGGAAACTGAAGAGGTCGCACATCCGACATTTCAACCGAGCCATTATCTTTTCGTGTCAATTTTACCAACAAGGTAGGGTAATCTGTTGACCCTGTTTCCTCGTATTTGGTTTCACAGCGAGGGCTTAACGCGCCGGTACGGGTAGCATCTTCGGTAACCGTATAAATTACGTTAGTGTCTCTGGGGTCTACGGCTAGCGCTTCTAAATCAGGTTGCTCGCTCAAATAGCTATAAAAGCAGCTTCGGCGCACGGTATTGGAAAATGAAAAGCGTTCGCTCGATGCGCTCAGCGTTGCGGTATCTGGTGAAATGCTATGAAGTTTCAACTGTTGAGTGGTATCAGCGCTAGCATCTGCGATAGTGACAAGTTGACCGTCTAGCACCACTAACCCTGAGGTTTGAGGATCAAACATAACGTTGCCTTTTTCATCAAGGATCCATTTACCCACAGTGACTTCTGTTAAGTCTTGAGGTTCAGGAGTGATAACAACGTCTTTCGGCTCGCTACAGGCGCTTATCAGTAAAGTGGTTAGCACAGCACTGGTTAAATATTTTAGCATAGTGTGAAGTCCTCTCTCCGTTTATTAAGACGAGAGCAAAAGGTAAAACTGAAAAAATTGTAAGGGAGTATATCGAGCATACCGTTTATTCACAAAAAAGAGTAAGGTTATGCGATAGACATCAGGTTTGCTGAGTACATATATGATTTGGCAACGTTAAATAGCCGTGCTGTCATCATGTTTTCAATTAATGTGCAGCATATTTAGTTAACACGCTTACGTGTATTAATATTGACGAAAATTAAAGGAGAGCGTCATTTCTACGCAGCACTTGCCCCAAGTTATTGCAGGTCCAATAGTACGAAAGGTGACATCTACAGAATGTCATATTTGGGTAGTAACCAGTAACGCCGATTCACCTACGCTAAATCTATCTGCAAATGAAGTCGTCAGCGGCAGTTGTCAACGCGAAACCGTACGCGTAGGTAAGTACGCATTTATACACTTGCTCTCTTTCACTTCGTCAGAGCCCTTCGAAGATACTGCGCGGATAGGTTACTCGCTATCATTTAGCGACGACGCTCAGCAGGCTTCATGGGAAGATGAACAACGCGGGCTTCTTTACGATGGGCAGTCTTCCTTATGTTTCCATTACACCGAGACTCCCGAGACCATATTGCACGGCTCATGCCGCAAGCCTCACTTTCACAGTGATGATGCCCTAGCACAAGTAGATGTACTCCATAAAAATGCGTTCAAAAAGCAAAATGATTTTCCCGACCTTCTGTTGATGACGGGCGATCAAATTTACGCTGATGATGTCGCAGGTCCTATGCTTAAAGCCATACATAGCGTGATTGACCGTTTAGGCCTTTATCATGAAGCACTGGAAGGAGCAGTAGTAACCAACACTAATGAACTTGCCACACATGAACATGGGTATTACGAACGAGAGCAGCTTCTTCCTCAAATTGCGACCAATACGGTACTGTCTTCAATATTCTTTGGTGCTAAGAAAAAACCGGTATTCACATCAGTAAACGCGCAAAACCATTTGATTGGCAGTGCGGAGATCATCGCTATGTATTTACTAGTGTGGTCCGACACGCTTTGGGCTGATATCAATATAGATAAAGATGGGATCCCCCCAAAATACCACGCTATTTTCGACAAAGAACACGAGGCGCTTAACGGCTTTGTAAAACAGCTACCGCAGGTACGTAGGGCGCTGGCACACATTCCTACCTATATGATCTTTGACGATCACGATGTTACCGACGACTGGAACTTAACCCGGGGCTGGGAACAAGAAGTCTATGGAAACCCTTTGTCAAAACGCATGATCGGCAATGCGCTTATCGGCTACCTGCTTTGCCAAGGCTGGGGAAATGCACCAAAAAAAGTAGCGCCATTAATTGCTAAAGTACAAGAATCAATGGGAGAAAGCGGTTTAAACTCGCACGATGAAATCATTGATGATCTTTTGGATTTTGATCAGTGGCATTATCGTTTAGATACCACACCACCTATTGAGGTTTTAGACACCCGCACGCAGCGTTGGCGCAGTGAATCTAATATGAATAAGCCCTCGGGGCTAATGGACTGGGAAGCACTGTGTGATTTTCAGCATTCTATAATTGGCAAAGAATCTGTCATCGTTGTCTCTGCCGCTCCCATTTATGGTGTAAAGGTTATCGAAGCCATTCAAAAGGTGTTTACGTTTTTTGGCAAGGCGCTTACTGTTGATGCTGAGAACTGGATGGCCCACAAAGGCACCGCGAACGTTATATTAAACATATTCAGGCATTACAAAACGCCCCCCGATTTCATCATTCTATCTGGCGATGTGCACTATTCCTTTGTATACGATGTACGCCTGCGCTTTAGGCGCAACAGCCCTCACATCACCCAGTTCACCTGCAGTGGATTAAAAAACGCCTTTCCGGATGGATTGATCAAATGGCTAGATAGATTAAACCGCGTGCTTTATCGCTCCAAATCACCCCTCAACCTTTTCACAAGACGTCGAAATATGTCAGTAAAAGCGAGAGAGCCAAGTTTGGGCTATGGCGAATTATTCAACGGTTGCGCCATTGGTGTATTAAAAATTTCACAGAAAAACACCGATGTTCAGTGCAAAGCTTTGTTGAGCAACGGTAACGAGGTAGAATTCCCAGCTTCTAAAGACGATTAGTTCAAAAGAGGTATCTAATGAGTGATAGCGCACTGTCCATCGGATTATTTTACGGCTCAACAACTTGCTATACCGAAATGGCAGCAGAAAAAATCCAAGCGCAGCTCAATAGCCTTTTCGACGAAGATATTGTTGACCTTCACAACATTAAAGACGTTAACCTAACGCGCACGGCCGAATACGACATTATCATTTTTGGTATTTCAACGTGGGACTTTGGCGAGCTGCAGGAAGATTGGGAGTCTCATTGGGAAGAAGTGCACGGTTTGGATTTATCAGGGAAAACCATCGCCTTATTCGGACTTGGCGATCAACTTGGTTACGGTGAATGGTTTCAAGATGCACTAGGCATGCTTCACGATGCAATATTGCCATCAGACTGTAAGATCGTAGGTTATTGGCCAAACGAAGGATACGAGTTTACCGCCTCAAAAGCGTTAACCGAAGACAAAACTCAGTTTGTTGGCCTGTCTCTTGACGATGAAAACCAATACGACAAAACAGACGCGCGCATCGAAGCATGGTGCGAACAGTTATTGGTCTCGATGGCTTAACGCCTATAAATTTCGGATGTCAGTGTTGGAAAGTAAAGGCCGTATTCATCAGCAGTTTTATCGCAACGGCCCAAGTCACAGGGACGGCGCTGATGTTTCATTTCAAGATATTCGCAAACTGTTTAATTTCGCTACGATCACTGTGGGTAGATGGGTAACAGCAGAAGAACAACAGATCGCTGCCAACCTCTTTTTCGATGCGCTTTACGATCTGGTCGCGATCTTAAATATCAATGAACAGGTGTTATCGTTAAACGGATCCCTGTCACTGGCTTTTGGCAGTGGCGGTCAAAAACACAGTAGTGCCCACTACAACAGTGCGAAGAGACAGCTTGCGCTAGCAAAAAATGCAGGAGCGGGAGCGCTAGCCCACGAATGGTTTCACGCTTTCGATCATTATATTGCGCCGCGCATGTTCGACGGTATTGCCGCCGGTAGCTTTGCCACACAGGCCTGGCTCGACAATGCCCCGATGAATCCTCATCCGTTAAATCAAAAATTGAGCGATTGTTTCTCGCTATTGTTCCTAAATGATCAAAAAAGACCAAATGAGTACTTTGTGCGATCCGTAGAAGCTGATCGCGTGTTAAAAATGTATTATTATGCTATGCCTCAGGAGATGGCTGCCCGCGCATTTGAAGCCTGTATTCAAGATCACGAGATCAAGAATGCATTTTTGGTGCAGGGGACAAAAAAATCAATGGAAGCTAGACTTGGCATTTATCCTCATGGTAACTTGCGTACATCACTCAATCAGGCATTGATGTTGTATTTTTACCAATTAGGTGTCGCTATTTCACATAAACAAACCTAGTTTGTTGTTTTATTACTGTGAAACTGAGCATTTTTTCAACAACAAGTGTTAATGAGCACACTGTTTTTGTACAAAACCCTGTATATTTTTGTAACAAGCAGTATACTAAAGCGCTCGAACGTAACAGAAGAAAGAAGACGAGATGAAAAGAAAGAAGCATACCTCGGCTGAAGACGAGGCTCAGATTGATATGACCCCCATGTTGGACATCGTGTTCATCATGTTGATTTTCTTCATCGTAACGACCTCGTTCGTGAAAGAGAAAGGTTTGGACGTAAACCGTCCTGAAGATAATCAAGCGAAAAACGATAAGCCTTCAAAAGCGCTTTCTATCCGTATTGATGCTGATGGCACAATTATGATGGGTGGCCGCGAAGTTGATATTCGTCGTGTGGTTGCAAACGCGCAGACATACTTAGCGGAAAACAACACGGATTCAGCTGCTATCCAGGCTCACGAAGACAGTGAGCACGGTACTGTGGTAGAAGTTATGAACCAAGTTAAAATTGCAGGTATTGATAAAGTATCTGTTTTGGTTAAAAAGAGCAGCTAAAACGCCTTTCTGACCACGCAATATAAAGAAAGCCACCTTCGGGTGGCTTTTTTCGTATAAGACCTTATACCAAAGTATCTCTTGTGCTATCGCATGAATTTTGTTCAGATCGTACCATTCGGTGTGTCTGGAAAATCCATGTTGAAAACGGAAACGTATTTGCTGAATCTAGCGTTGAACTTGATAACAGTGAAGTCAACGGCGTTGTAACGCTCAACGAAGTTAACAATTACACCGCCATCAACGGTTCGACAACAACATCTGTTGAACAGGGCAGCGTGAGTAAGGCTGACGTTAACAATATTGACTTTAATGCTATTGCTGCCGAAGTAACAGCGCAGTCTCAGGAGTTTGCGTCAATATCGGTCAATGGCACAACAACATTGTCGTGCACTGACGCTAACGATTCGGGCCAAGCGGTTACTTGTATTGACGCTAGTTGGTTCAGCGCTGCTGATAAAGGCATTGTCTACGATTTCTCAACCACCAGCTACAACATCATCAATGTGTACGGTGAATCAGTTGAGTTATTTAACACTGGCTTCTTTAATACGGCCTTTACGCAGGAAAAATTGCTGAAACCATACTTACTGATTAATAAATATACGCTTACATACGCAAATTGATATTGAACTTTAGCTCATTGAACTTTGGTATAAGTCATGTAGGGCAAGGCCTACAAGGGTGTGTAGACTATATAAAAAGCTATATAGCAGCTAGCATAAGTCGCAGGAAAGCAGCCCGACTGAACGGGATTAAAGTGGGCAAATTAGACGAATTGATAAGGTGAGTTTTATTGCTAAAGCATTAGGGCTTGCGCAGCTTACTTAAAATACTGATCAAGTTACTTACATTGAATACCGTTCCAAAAATACTGCCCACGGAAATGGCATATAACAGCCCTAAAGTTTCAGCAACAAGAAAAACCTTTCTAATAGTGTGCGTATTGCGAATAACCAAAGATCCCACTGTAAAAATAAGTGAAGACGCATAGGCAATGAAGATTATCCAGCTGTGCTCTAGCACAAACCACTCATAAGCGAGGAAGCCTAGATTCACCGCAACAAAGAAAAATAAAATGGCATTGCTTCTATGTTTAATGGCAATAAAGTTACGAACGCTGGCAAGCAGTGTTCCAATGCCTGCGGCCATGGCATCTAGCATAAAAAAATGCACGCTAAGTGCACTTAAGGCAAACGCAGAAATAAGCAAATACTTGTCTACGTTCGTTTGGCGATACCCAATAAAATTTAAAACAACGGCGATTGCGCCAAAGCCTTCTGCAACTATGTTCATTGACATAAGCTCATTAAAATTTAAGGTAGAAAGGCTGACAAAGGGCTTTGTATTCACTGGTATATTCGCCCTTTTTATCCCTAATTATCAGCTCATTTTTGATTGCATTTTTCGCGGTTAAGCTCGGCCATTCCCGATGTGCAGTAACGTTTTTAAGATTATCAATTGCGCCCTTCATTACTTTTTTAAAGTGGAACGCGCAAAGATAAGGCGATTTGTTAGATGTATGCTTTACATAAAGAATATCTGCCAGCGATAGGCCATAACCTTCAGCCGTTTCGATAACAGAGGCTTCCATCGACGCTGGGTATACGCAGTACATTTGCCCTTGTTCAGTTAACAACGTGCTGCTTGCACTAAAAAGTTCATCTGGGCCCAATGCAGTCGTTTGCCTTGCCACCGAGCGAGATTGGCTTTGCTTGCTGTACGCATTTGAAAGTGTAGCTGGCGTGTCAAAGTAAGGCGGATTAGAAATCACTAGGTCATACAAGTGGGGGGAGGTGTAGCCAGTTACATCACAGCAGTAAATAAACAGCTGTTTGGCCCATTTTGCATTTTTAAAGTTGGTAGCGGCCTGCGCTGCGGCTTGCTCATCTATTTCTATCGCGTCAATTCTGGCTGCACCATTCTCGAACGAGCTGATGTCAATTGAACTACTTTGAACGTTCTGCGCTTCACTGTTCGGTCTGCAAAAATGCGCGGCTTTTTGGGCCATCATCAATGCTAAAATGCCACTGCCGGTTCCGATATCCAAAATACGTGGAGCATGGCTGAGGTTTGCGCGAAACTGTGCCCAACTTCCTAAAATCAGACTGTCGGTGTTCACTTTCATCGCGCATTTGTCCTGTGCTACGGTGAATTGTTTACAGCGGAACATAAGGAAGTCGTATCACCTAGTGCGTTAAAAGCCGCGCATTCTATATCAAGTCGGGTTGTGCTTCACGTTAAGGTTGTGACATTTACTGTGGCGCTTATTTCCAGCGCTGCAGCGACATCATATTTCTGGCCACGTCAACGGCATGAACAGGTCGGTATTTCTTTAACGGGCCTTTCATTATGCTTTGCCATATGGGCGCCGTTTTCTGCGCTATATCTTCTAGCGTCCGCGACTCGTCGCGATTGCCTAACAATAACGAAGGGCGTACGGCAGAGGCATGGTGTAACTGAGGCATTCGCATAATCGCGTTTTCTAGCTCGCCTTTTACTCGTAAATAAAAGTTACTGCTTTTAGCATCAGCGCCTACCGATGATATCCATACAAAACTGTCCGCGCGCTGAGCTCGGGTCAGCTGTGCGGCAACATGAACATATTCAAAATCAACGCGGCGAAACGCTTGTTTAGAACCCGCTTTCTTTAACGTGGTGCCTAAGCAGCAGTACACGTGATTTACGCTAAAGTAGCCTTGATAGTCCTGTAGATTGTCGAAGTCGATAACTACAGGCTTTAGGCGATTGTGAGGGTCGTTAAACATACTGGAGGAGAGCGGTTTTCTGACTAAGCAGGTTACCTCATTGTACCGTCTATCCTGTAACAGCATATTTACAAGCGTTCGTCCCACTAAACCTGTCGCTCCTAGCACCATTGCGGATTTCATATGTCGCACCTTGTATCATAAATTAATATAACTACAATCAAACCTTCGACAGTCAAATATGCAGATAAAAATGAAAAAAGCCCTTTTAATTGGAGCCGCTATGCTCTCTACTGCTTTAAACGCTGAAACGCTCACTATTGAGCGTATTTTCTCTTCTCCTTCACTCGATGGCAACGCACCCCGTTCGTTAAAAGTATCACCTGACGGTCAACGGGTAACATTTCTTAAAGGTAAGCAAACCGACTACGAACGCCTAGATCTATGGGAATACCATATTGAAAGTGGCCAAACTCGCATGCTTTTCGACTCAAACGACCTACAAAGCGGCGAAGAAGTGCTTTCTGATGAAGAGAAAGCGCGACGCGAGCGTATGCGTTTATCTGGCAGCGGTATTGTAAGCTACCAGTGGTCGGACGATGGTAAAGCATTACTTTTCCCATTAGGTGGCGATGTGTTTTATCACAAGCTGGGCGAAAAAGGGGCGAAGCAACTTTTAGATACTGACGCTTTTGAAACTGATATTAAATTATCACCAAAAGGTAACTACATCTCTTTTATTCGCGACCAGAATCTTTATGTAAAACACATTGAATCGGGTAAAGAAACGGCAATTACCAAAGAAGGTGGCGACAACATTAAATTTGGTATGGCTGAGTTTGTGGCGCAAGAAGAAATGGGCCGCATGACTGGATACTGGTGGTCGCCAGATGAAACTAAAATTGCTTTTACCAAAGTTGATGAAAGCCCAGTAGATGTTATCACGCGTTCTGAAATCTATGCTGACGACATCAAACTTATCGAACAGAAATACCCGAAAGCGGGCACGCCAAACGTCTTGGTGGAACTTGCTATTCAAGACATCAACTCTGGCGATCGCACTTGGGTGGATTTAGGTGAAGATAAAGACATTTATTTTGCTCGCGGTAAGTGGATGCCAAACAACACCACCTTCACCTACCAATGGCAGACACGGGATCAGCAAACGTTAGAGCTGCGTGCGTTCGACCTTAACAGCAAAAAAGAAAACGTGCTGCTTACAGAAACAAGCGATACCTGGGTAAATCTGCATAACGACCTTTACTTCCTAAAAGACAAAGGCCAATTTATTTGGGCATCAGAGCGCGACGGTTTTAAACACCTTTACCTTTTCGACAATAAAGGCAAGTTGGTTAAGCAGTTAACCAAAGGTGACTGGGTTGTAGACAGTGTTGAAGCTATTGATACTGCAAACAACCGTTTGTACTTCTCTGGCCGCAAAGACACCCCACTAGAAAGCCATGTTTACAGCGTGCCTTTAGATGGCGGCGAGATTTCGCGTATCACTGAACTAGGCGCGTATCACAGCGCGGCATTTAGCAAAGATGCCTCTATCTTTATTGACCGTTTCTCAACGATTAACTCTCCTGCACAAGTTAGCCTAAATAGCGCCACCGGCGAGCGAATTACCTGGCTTGAAGAAAATAAAGTTGAAGAAGGCCACCCTCTGCACGCTTACATGGATAGCTGGACGGCACCTGAGTTTGGTGACATCACCACAAAGGATGGCGCTACCCTTAAGTATCGAATTTACACGCCTGACAGTGCCAAGCAAAACCCTAAACAGAAGCACCCTGTTATTGTTTACCTTTATGGCGGACCGCACGCACAAGTGGTAACAAACAGCTGGGCGGGTAACCGTGGTTTGCTATTCCAACACTGGGTTGATCAAGGCTATGTGGTATTTACGTTAGATAACCGCGGCTCTAATTATCGCGGTAAAGGCTTTGAAGATCCTATTTATAAAAAAATGGGCTTTATTGAAGTGGACGATCAGGTTGCTGGCGTAGAGTTCTTACGCACACTTCCTTTCGTTGATGCTGAACGTATTGGTGTTCATGGCCACAGCTATGGCGGCTACATGACGCTAATGACCATGTTCAAAGCGGGCGATTACTTCGCAGCGGGCGTGTCAGGTGCGCCGGTGACCGACTGGCGCCTATACGATACCCACTACACTGAACGCTACATGGGCAACCCAAATACAGATGATGATGCTTACACTGCGTCTTCAGTATTCCCGTACGCAAAAGATCTGAAGGGCGACCTTTTGATTTACCATGGCATGGCAGATGACAACGTGTTGTTTACCCATTCAACAATGCTCTACAAGCACCTTCAAGACTTGGCAATTCCATTTGAAACTATGGATTACCCGGGCAAGAAGCACAGCATTCGAGGCAAGCAAACGGGCATTCATTTATACAAAACTATTACTAACTTCTTTAACCGTAACTTGAAAGACTAATACGGTTAGAGCCTGGAGCATGTTGATCTCTCCTGTACATCTAAGCTCAACAAGCCCTAGAAAGAAGTAAAAAGCAAAAAGCGATGCTTATGAAGGCATCGCTTTTTTTTGGTCAGTTTAATTAACGCTTATTTTGTGCATGTTTGCGTTGTAGCGCTTTGTGCACCTGCTACTTCAAAGCATCAATCAAATATGACAAATGCAGAAACTAGCTAAACATCTGGGTTGCTAGGTTTTGCTGTACCGCCTGAGCAGACGATGCACTTAGTTCAATCTCAATAGGATCGGCTTTGCCCGACAGCCAAATTTTAAGCTCGGCGTCAGTATCAAAATGCCCTGCCGTCTCAACGATAAACTGCGTGATAGATTTATAAGGTATTGAGTGATAGTTCACTTTGCGCCCGGTAAGGCCTTGCTTATCTATAAGGATTAGGCGCTTGTTAGTGAATACACTTAAATCGCGCACTAGCTTAAACGCAGAGGTAACGGTTTCGTTAGCAGCAAGTATAGGCGTAAGCTCTTCTTGAACATCTGAAGCGCTAGTCTCGCTTGCATTCCCCATGATGGTATCAAATAAACCCATGACATTTCCTTTTAAGCAGAGGCAAGTTTAACTCGCCATTGAACTCTATGCGCCAGTGGCTTGGGTTTATCTAAAGCAAAGCCTTGACCGAAATCTACTTTAAGATCTCGTAAAACCTCGGCGGTCGCGTTATCGACCACAAACTCGGCCACGGTCTGTTTACCCATACTGTGCGCGATATTATTTATCGCAGTTACTGTAGCATGATCGATAGGATCGTGAACGATATTTCGCACAAAGGAGCCGTCGATCTTAACGTAATCAACATCTAGATTTTTAAGGTAGGTGAACGAGGACATACCTGCACCAAAATCGTCTAAGGCAAAGCTACACCCCAAATCGCGTAGTGTAGAAATGAAGTGTTTTGCAGCGCTTAAGTTAGTTACCGCTGTTGTTTCTGTAATCTCAAAACAAATTTTCTCAGCAGGTACAGAAGTACTTTGCATTCGCTTAGCAATCTTATGCAGCGCCATTTCATCACCCAATGTAATACCCGATAAATTAATCGCGACTTTGCCCACGTTATCGATGTGAGCGGGGTTACGTTCAAGGGTTTTAAGGGTGTTATCTACTACCCACATATCCACTTTGTTCATTAAACCGTGGCGTTCTGCCAACGGGATGAAAAGCCCCGGGCTTATAAGGCCACTGTCTTGTGCATTTAGACGAAGCAAAATCTCGTAATGCTGAAGTTGGGCGGCCTTTTCTTGGTTGGGCACGTTGAGCGGCATGATAGCTTGGCTATACAACTCAAACCCGTCGTTTTGTAATGCGTGATGCAAGGCATGTAACACCTGGTTTTCACTGTCATCAATGGCCATTTGCGAGTCATTATCATGAAACACAAAGTAACGGTTTCGACCCAAGTGTTTGGCTTTGTAACACGCGTTGTCAGCAGCTTTAATTAACGCTTCTGCGCTTTGTGTACTCTCGTTTATTTCGATAACGCCAATGCTTGCCCCCACAAAGAACAACTTGTCGTCATAAACAAAACGATAATTTGAAATCGCCAATAAAAGCTTGTCTAGGCGCTTGGTCACCTCATCCAAACTTTGATTGCGAAATATAATGCAGAACTCGTCTCCCCCTATTCGGGCAAGCAGATCTTGCCCATTCACGTATTGCCTAAATATGGTGGAGATTTTTTTTAACAGCTTATCGCCGGCTGGATGACCACAGCTGTCGTTTACTAATTTGAATCGATCCATATCGATAAAGCACATCACGCTTTGCTTGTGGTAAGCGCGAGTCGAATTGATGCTCGCCACTTTTTCAAAATCAACGTGGTTTAAAGCCTTGCTCTCGCCCTGCTGACCAGCCACTTTATGCGTTTCATCAAGGATCTCTCGCAGTTTTTCATCAAATGCATAGCGATTAAACAGCCCGGTTAACTGGTCATGGTTTGCTTGAAAATACACTTCTTCCTGCAGCGCCAGCTCTTTGGTTACATCACGTGCTATACCTTCAACAGCAACCAGTAGCCCTTGCTCATCGACAATGGGCGTGTCTGAAAACTCAATCGCTAACGGCTCGCCGACTTTACCTTGATAATGCACAATATAAGGCTCGGGCTTTTCGCCACGGGCAATGGTTTGGCGTATCTCAAACGTCTCGTCAGGTACTTGGCGAACGTATCTCGACTCGTTTTCACAGAAGTCTTCTGCGCTAAACCCTAAAATCTTTTCAATACCCGCGCTCACATACATAAAGTTGTGCTCGACGGTCTTGGTGTAAACAAAGTGGCGGTGCATGCCGTCAACTAAGCGGCGATACTTTTCTTCGCTACGTTTTAAATCGTGCTGGGCGCGAAAACGTTCGGTCACGTCCCTTACGGTTACCGCAATATTGTCACCAGCTTTTACCACCTGAACTTTTATCCATTGAGGCGCAATTTTATCACTATGAATGGCAAGGTGAGCTTCATAAGGCACGCCAAGTTCAGCAACGTTTTTGGCGTTTTTAAATTCACTGCTTAAACCTAAATAACGCGTTTGCTCGGCTAAGCTCATAGACCGCAATACATCGCATGCACCGCGAAATAGGTAGCGACTGTATGAGTTTGCTTCTACTAGAGAAAAGTCGTCATCTGTTGGCTGATAAATAAGAAGCGCATCAAGGGAGGCTTCGCTAGCGGTGAGGTAACGCTGCTGACTTAAAGACAAATTAACCGCACCTTTAAGCTGCTTGTGCAGCACATAGCTCACTAGCGCTGACATCAACAGTCCAATCACAATAATTAACAAGCCAGCGTTATATGGGCTTAGCTGAGACTGCATGGAAAGGTAAAAATCGCGTTCTAAAAAACTGAACGGCAAAAGCGACACAATGGTGCCATCGTTGACTAACTCACCACTTTGAAAAAGCGTTGCACTGTCGGCGTTAAGCTTAAAGTTAAACTGTGGGCCTACTAACTCGCCTAACATCACGGTTAATATGGTTTGTACGTCGAACCCCGCCACCAGAAATCCGTGCTCAGGCTCTTGAGGGCTTATGGCCCTGCCCACAACGATAAAGTGATGTTGAGCAGCATCTGAATACAAAAGCGTGCTTTCCAAATCCTCGGACAAACGCGATATGTTTAAGCCCAACGCGTCCATAGGATGGCCAATGAGGCTGTTGTCTATACGGGTTTTGATACCGGAAGATGGCGTTGCCACCCACGCTATCTCACCGTTAGCATCGACAAACACCAATGATGAAAAGCCTCGCTGCATGCCCATCAATGACAGGGCTTGCGCATTAAACCAGTCAACTTGGTTTGGCTCAAAGGTAGGCCAGTTTCGCATTAGGTTGTGCAGCGCTTGAATACGTTCGCTTGAGAAAACTTCAAGACTAATTTTTACCTGCTCTGCAACCGACTGCGCTTTAGAAATACGTGCTGCGCGTTCATCGTTTTGGATAAAAACACCAGCTGAAACAAATAAAAAGGTGAGAAAAAGAAACAAAACCGTAGGTAAGGCGTAAATACGATGGTTGTGTTTGCTTAACATGTGCCTGTCTCCGGTAACTTGCGCCGGTATACTAAAGAAGGTTTATGAAATAAATATGAATTGCCTTATGGGTATAGGCTCTGGCGTTATCTAATAGTATCTGGCACTGTAAGGCTTCCGATTTCCTTTTAGTGCGTAAAGGCTCTTGTCGGCGCTACCCCATAAAATAACCAAAATGAAAAGAGCGTTACTTAATGAGTATTTCCCCAAATTTCGAAGACATTAAACAAGCCTATGAACGTATAAAAGGCGACGTAAAGAAAACGCCGATTGTTGAATCTTCGTTGCTCAACAAATGGATGGGCAACCGCATTCTGTTTAAAGCGGAGTGCTTACAGACCATCGGGGCATTCAAAATTCGCGGCGCCATGAATTTTTTAGCCCGGTTGAAAGAGGAAGGTCGTTTACCGAAGCATGTGGTCGCCAATAGTTCTGGAAATCATGCTCAGGCAGTAGCCTATGCAGCGTCTCACTTTGGTATTAAAGCCACTATTTTCGCGAGCGAGACCATTTCGCCGATTAAAGCTGCTGCTACGCAAAGCTATGGTGCTGAATTAAAACTATTTCCTACCCGTCCAGAAGCAGATGCGGCTGTCGAGCAAGCGTCAAAAGCATCAGACACGGTCTGGATACCGCCGTTTAACCACAAAGATATCGTGGCAGGACAAGGCACGGCAACGTTAGAAGCGCTTAACGAAATTGGTGAGGTGGATGCTGTCTTTGCGCCGTGTGGTGGCGGAGGGTTATTGTCGGGCGCATTACTGGCAACTCGCGCACTACAGCCAAATGCATTGGTCATTGGCGCTGAGCCCGCCGAAGCGAATGATGCCTCTATGTCGTTGCAAGCTGGTGAGATCATTGCTTTAGACTATGCTCCAAATACCTTGGCAGACGGTGCTGCCACGCCTTCTGTTGGCGATATAACGTTTCCTATACTGCAAGAAATAGATGATTTCTACGAAGTGGATGAGCTGCAAATTGCTTATTGGACCCAATGGCTACATCATTTACTAAAGCTTCATATTGAGCCTACGTGCGCGATGACCATGGCTGCAGTAGCGGCTTGGGCTGCCAACACTCCACCTGGGCAAACCGCTCTTGTTATATTGAGTGGCGGCAACATTAGCCAGTCGAGTATGGCTAAAATTTGGGAGAGAGATTTTTTGCTGCAGCCTCCCATTCTTGACCTTGATGACGAAGACGAATTTGAAGACACCGAGAGTGTCGAGGCATAGCGTTGCGTTAGTGCGTAGCTATTGAAACTTGAGCAGCTCGGTATAAAAACTAAAAAAACAAAGAATAAAACAGAAATAAAAAAGGCAGAAACTCACTATGAACTCTACATTGTCGGCACTGACATTTAAAAAGCACTCGCTTTCAAAATTGCTAACCGCAACGTTTGCAACAGCGGCAACGTTAGGCGCTATGACCACCACGCTTACGGTGGATGCTGCAACGCTTGTTGAGAACGTAAAAGGCTATACGTTAAATGAAAGTGGCAAACTCATTACGTTTAAAAACCTTGTCATTGATGAAGGCAAAGTGGTTGCATTAGATATCGACAAAGGCAACACGCCTGTCGACAGCACCATTGATGGCAAAGGCAAAGTTATGCTACCCGGGCTTATCGACGCTCACGGGCATTTACTAGGCTTAGGCGCAAACTTGTTGGAAGTCGATTTGCGAGAAAGTAGCAGTGCGCAAGACGCGGCCAAGACAGTTGCCGAATACGCATTTGCAAATGGACAACAAGCTTGGATTACCGGGCGCGGTTGGAACCAGGAATTGTGGTCTGACAGAGCGTTTCCAACAGCGGCTGACTTGGATAAAGTAATTTCTGACCGACCTGTGGCACTAGCTCGTGTAGACAGCCACGCTACCTGGGTGAACAGTAAAGCGATGGAAATTGCGGGTATAACTAAAGACACTCCATCGCCTGCGGGGGGCGAAATCATTAAAGACGCTGACGGTAATCCTACCGGTGTTTTCATTGATAATGCATCGCAGTTAATTGAAGCGCACTTGCCTAAAGCAAGCAACGCTATTTACGAGCAGCAATTACATGCAGCAGGTGAGCACTTACTAGCAAATGGCGTTACGTCAATGCACGATGCTGGCGTAGGCAGAGACGTTTACGATTTCTATTTAAAAGAAGCAGTAGAAGGTGACTTGCCTGTGCGTATTTATGCCATGGTGAGTGCGACAGACCCTGACCTCAGCACCATGCTGGGCAATGGTACTATTCGCGACCAAGATGACTTTTTATATATTCGTTCGGTAAAAGCCTATGGCGATGGTGCACTTGGTAGCCGAGGCGCAGCATTGCTTGAACCTTATTCAGATGCACCGCATCAACATGGTTTGCTGTTAACTCAACCAGAAGATATGACCCAACTGTTTACTACGGTAATTGG
This sequence comes from Alteromonas sp. MmMcT2-5, assembly GCF_022348315.1. Taxonomy (NCBI): domain Bacteria; kingdom Pseudomonadati; phylum Pseudomonadota; class Gammaproteobacteria; order Alteromonadales; family Alteromonadaceae; genus Alteromonas; species Alteromonas sp. MmMcT2-5. Next base: position 26,804 of record NZ_JAKRFB010000051.1, read on the forward strand.
TGCGGGCTTCCAGCTTAACTACCATGCCATTGGTGATAAGGCTAACCATGTTGCACTGAACGAGTTTGAAACCACGTTTAAGAGTATTGGCGGCAGCGAACTGCGCAACCGCATTGAGCATGCACAGGTGATTGCGCCTGACGACCTAGCCCGCTTTGCTTCGCTGAAGGTCTTACCTTCCATGCAGCCTACTCACGCCACCAGCGATAAGAACATGGCGGAAGATCGCCTTGGCAAAGATCGTATGAAAGGCGCTTACGCGTGGAAAACGCTACTCGATTCGGGCATTGCACTACCCTTAGGCTCTGATTTCCCTGTAGAGCTTGCTAACCCATTTTACGGGCTTCACGCTGCGGTAACGCGACAAGACAGAAACAATCAACCCGTAAAAGGTTGGTATGCCCACGAAGCGTTAACCATTGAACAAGCCTTTAAAGGGTTTACTTTAGATGCTGCCTACGCAGGGCATATGGAAGATACCTTGGGCACACTGACGCCAGGAAAATGGGCAGACTTTATCTTGGTCGACCAAGATATTTTTACCATTGATGCCAAAGACATTTGGAAAACCGAAGTACACGCAACTTATGTGGCTGGAGAAGAAGTTTTTTCTAAATGAGTAGCGAAAACAAAAGCCTGTTAACCAAAGGGATTGGCGGCATTGGCGCTGCCCTTTTGGTGTTAAATGGCCTTATTGGGGCGGGCATTTTTGCTCTGCCCGCTAAAATGGCCGCTGAGCTCGGCGCTTTCAGCCCTTACATCTTTTTGATTTTTGGCGCGCTAATGCTGGCCATTGTGTGGTGTTTTGGGCAGCTAGCGGCGCTGTACCAAGAAACCGGTGGACCTGTGGTGTACGCCCAGAAAGGCTTCGGCGACGCAGCGGCGTTTCAAACTGGCTTTATTTACTATTTAGCTCGCGCAACCGCGATTGCCGCCAACATGCACGTGTTATTGCTGTACGCCGGCTATGTGTGGCCCGAACTGAATGCGGGAATAGGCAAGTCATTCGCTATTATCGCGCTTACCACAGCACTAATCGTAGTGAATATTGTCGGCCTTAAAGCCGCCATGCGCTCGCTTGATACTATCTCGGTGTTAAAACTGCTGCCTTTCGTGGCGCTTATTGGAGTTGGCTACTGGCAGCTCGACTTTTCTGCTGCATTTACAAGTACATCGACATCCGTTGTGCCTGCATTTGACACCATATCTGCCGGCGCCCTACTTACGCTTTACGCTTTTATTGGTTTTGAAACGGTAGTGGTCACGAGCGGCGAGACCAATTCACCGAAAAAAACCATACCTCGTGCACTAATGCTTACGGTTTCAGGTATTGCCATATTTTACTTTTGCGTGCAGTGGCTTTATTGGCACACCGTGGGGCCTGCAAAACCTGATAGCGCACCGCTAATTGCACTCGCCAATATGATATTTGGCGAAACCGGGGCCCTCATAATGACGCTTACCGCCGTAGTGTCGGTTGCCGGTAACTTGTTAGCGAATATGATATCTACGTCTCGACTTACGTTCTCTATGGCGCAGCAGTCACTTATTCCAGGTAAACTGGGACAGAAGTTAGGTGAGATTCACACATCCTTTGCTACCCCAGCGGTGTCAATATTAATACTGGGAATATTTGCCGGTACTATGGCACTTAGCGGTAGCTTTGTATGGTTAGCTATTTCCAGTGTGCTTGCCCGGCTTGTGGTTTACGCCGTGTGTGTAGTGGTGTTGATAAAAGCACAGCGGGCTTCATTGCAAGGTGCTTCATTTCAAGGGGCTTCCTTGCAGAGCGCTTCTTCACAAAGCAGCATGCAGCAAGATAATTCTGAGAATGACGCTTATTTTAACGGCTCTGCAGGCGCATTTGCCAGCCCTGTAAACCTGTTTCGACGTCTGATACCCATTGTCGCACTAGCGGTTTGCGCATGGTCTATTGCACAGTCGTCAACCAACGCGTGGCTATTTTTAATGGGTGAATTAGTGGTTGGCGCACTGCTTTATTTTTTTTATTTCGCTCCAAGCAACAAAGAATCAAAAGGTTAAACCGTGGAAATTCAAGTTATACCCGTTACGCCCTTTGCCCAAAACTGTTCATTAATTTGGGATTCATCCACTAACAAAGGCGCGTTTGTCGACCCGGGCGGGGACGTTGAAACGCTGATTGAAGCTGCGTCAAATAAAGGCGTGAGTATAGAAAAAATCATACTCACTCATGGGCACTTAGATCATGTAGGCGGCACTGTCGCCATTGCTGAACATTACGGTGTACCTATTGTTGGGCCGCATATTGGCGATAAATTCTGGCTAGATGCACTTATGCAGCAAAGCCAGATGTTTGGCTTTCCACCCGCCCAGCCTTTTGCTCCCAACGAGTGGTTAAACGACAACGATACCATTTCAGTGGGCAATTTAACGCTAGACGTGCTGCATTGCCCGGGTCATACACCTGGTCATGTGGTGCTGGTAGAACGCTCAAGTAATCGCGTTATTGTGGGCGATGTAATTTTCGCAGGCTCTATTGGCAGAACTGATTTCCCTCAAGGTAATCATCAGCAATTAATCGACTCGATTAAACAGAAAATTATGGTGCTGCCGGATGATATGACGATTTACCCGGGTCACGGGCCAACCACAACGGTTGCAACCGAAAAGGCTTCGAATCCTTATGTGTCTGGCAGGTTCGGTTAGCCTAATTAAAAATAAAAAGGCGAGGTACGTTTAATTGCTATTAACGCCCTCGCCTTCCTGTTAATTAACGCCCGCTACATACAAGCATGAAGCGATAATTAACAGACCTTACAAACAATGCTTATTCGTAAGCGCCGCTTGCATAATGCAACTCATAGCTGTGGCTATAAATTTCAAGGATGTTGCCAAACGGGTCTTCCATGTAAATCATGCGGTAAGGCTTTTCACCCGGATAGTAATAACGCGGCGCCTTCATTCGCTTTTTACCACCAGCAGCGACAATCTTTTCAGCCAAGCCTTCAACATCTGGGTCTTGAACACAGAAATGAAAGATACCGGTTTTCCAATATTCAAAGTTGTTTTCTGGGTTCTCTTGGTTGCTGAACTCAAAAATTTCAACGCCGACACGATCCCCTGTTGATAGATGCGCAATGCGGAATTTTCCCCAACCTGGACCAAATACATCGGTACACATTTCGCCAATCGCCGAGTCATCTTCAACAATCTCTGTTGGCTTCATGATGAGGTACCAGCCAAGTACTTCGGTATAAAATTTCACGGCAGCTTCTAAGTCAGGTACTGAAATTCCAATATGAGAAAACGTACGTGGATACGGTGTTTTTACTGCTTCAGTCATCACTTACTCCTATGTAGTGCAAGTTATCAAAATGGCTTAAGCGGCCGCCTCATCAAGAAGGCCAACTCGAACACCGCTTAAGTGAATGTGCATACATAGTAGCTAGACAAAGATGAAATATGAAATTATGATATTTTCTAAATTTAATAATTTTAAATTATAGAAAAATGATAAACCCTATTTGGCTAGACACCTTCATCACGTTAGTAGAAACGGGGAACTTTACGCGCACCGCAGAGCAACGGTTTATGACGCAGCCGGGCGTAAGTCAGCACCTTAAGAAACTGGAAGAGGCATGTCAGTGTGAACTAGTCATCCGTTTAGGCAAGGGGATTCAGCTAACTGAACAGGGCCAGCGTGTGTACCACTATGCCAAGGAGCAGCAGGAAAAAGAGCAAGATTTTATTGCCAGCTTAAAGTTTGACGCCCCTTTTGAAGGTAAGTGCGTAGTAGCCTGCTCAGGCGCGATTGCTCAGCGTATTTACCCTGCTCTGCTGGCACTGCAAAAGCAGCATAGCGCGCTTAATGTTCACGTGGAAGTCGCACCTCGTCGTACTATTTTGTCAGGCATTGCGAACAATACGCTGGAGCTTGGCATTGTGACAAACCAGCCAGAGAGTGAAGATATACATAGTGAGTATTTAGGCGAAGAAGCATTGGGGCTTATTCTACCGCGTAGCCTACCTGACGCGCTTGCTGCGCAGGTTCCTGGGTTATCTGAAAACGCGCAGGGTATTATTTCGGGTTCGGGTTCGGGTTCGGGATCGGGTTCGGGTTCGGGATCGGGATCGGGTACGGCTGCTGGTTCGGGTTCGGTATAAGCCGCGGGCACTTAACGATTGCGGAGAAGCTGAGTTAGCCAACATTAATCCGAATAAATTGCCTCATGCCGGCTACATAAACCAGCTTTCGCAAATTCTACTGCCGGTAAGCGAAGGGTTGGGTTACACCGTGCTGCCCACCAGCACACTAGACTTTGTGTCTTTTGCCGACAAACTTACCGTCTACAAAGCTAAAAATGAAGTAACCGAGCCCCTATACAGTGTTCACCCCCCCCACAGCGCTCTACCCGCCCGCTACCAAGCAGTTAAGCAAGCAATCACCCAAGTATTGGGTTAAAAATGGGGTCAGAGTACATTATTACGCTGGGTTACTAACTCAGCACCGAGCTTTTTGAGAGTGGGCCAATTAAAGTTACTCCGACCCCATAGTTCGAGTTATGGGGTCAGAGTACATTATTACGCTTGGTTACTAACTCAGCGCCGAGCTTTTTGAGAGCGGGGCAATTAAAGTTACTCTGCCCCCACAATTCGTGATTAGTCGTGAAGCGATGGATCTGGTGCAACCATATCGGCTTCTTTTTTGTGTTCAGGGACATCCACTTTACCCGAGGCTATGACTTCGCCTTCCTGCCATAGCTTCCACTCACCCCGTTCATAGATATCCCACTGTTCATCGTTTGTTAGCGGTTCAGTAGCAATAATGCTCACTACATCTTTTGGCGTGGTTTCAGCTGCAAAATCAATTTCCACCTCTACATCACTCAAACAAGTGGGGCCAAAAGGTGCTCTGCGGGTAATGCTAGCTAACTTTGTACTACAGAACGTAAACAACCAGTCGCCATTGCTCAGCAAGCAATTGAATACACCTTGCTGAGCGTACTCCTTTGCAAGTGAAACTAACGTTTCAGCTAACTGCTCAGGCATAGCGTCTCGGGGGAGATTTTGCCTAACATTATTCATAATATCGCAGAAAAGCTCTTCGCTATCGGTATCCCCAACTGCTTCGTAAACACCCGTCCGGCGCGAGAAATTAGGTAGTTGTCCGTTGTGCGCAAACACCCAGTATCGCCCCCACAGTTCGCGAGTAAAGGGATGCGTGTTAGCTAAGTTAATGTTACCCACATTAGCCTGACGAATATGGCAAATCGCATTCTTGCTTTTTATAGGCAACTTCGAAACAAAGTCTGCGATGGGTGATGTGGCGCAAGGCTCGGGATCGTGAAACATACGCACGCCCTTCCCTTCATAAAAAGCAACGCCCCAGCCGTCTTTATGCGGCCCTGTTTCACCACCGCGGCGAGTCAGCCCGGTAAAACTAAAACATAGGTCAGTAGGAGTGTTCGCACTCATGCCTAAAAGTTCACACACAACGTTTGTCACCTATAGCAGTTATTTCATTAAGTATGTCGAGAATACGCAAGCACTCGAGCCGAATCAATTCGACATTGGTCCGTAATAAAGGAGAAGCGGCAGACTTTACAACTCACTCACCTTTTTAAACCCAATGACCTTCATACCACTTTATTTTAATTGAATTGCGTAAAAACGTCCGTTTTATGTTTACCTCCCCTTTCATTTACAATAAATAATAATGATAATCAATTACAAACAAACTATTCTTTCATATATATGATGCGCTACCACTCTTGCTCGATTTATTCGCTTTTCGTCATTGTTATGTGTTCGGTGTTATTACCTTATACTTCTTTTGCTAACGAGGTTTCGCCTTCAACTCATATCGCTAATACTGGGAACAACAAGGTAAATCAAACCTTTAAGCATTTATTAAGCGAACATCAAATCGTGGCAATTGGTGATATACACGGCTCCGCAGCACCGACAGAGCTCTTAATCAACGCTCTGTCTGATCGTGATATCTTTGAGAGTGTCGACGTTATTGTGACTGAGTTCGGTAATAGCCATTACCAGCCCGAGTTGGATGATTATCTGCTTAACCCCAATACAAAGGTTTCACTGCAAGAGTTAGAGCCTTTGTGGCAGGACAGTATTTATTTCATGGCGTGGCAATATAAGCATTACCGACATTTCGTACAGACACTAAGGTTACTCAATGCATCGTCAAACCATAAAGTGCGCATAGCTCTGGCTGAACCAGAGTTTAAATGGGAAGGATTGAGCAAAGAGCAATGGCAGTCTCTCACCAAAACACGCATTGTTAACTATGAAAAAACTGTGAAGCAGATAGCTGAACAAAAAGATAAAGCGATTCTTCTGTTTGGCGCAATGCATACATTAAAGCAACCGGTGTCGTTAAAGCGCGGGGAAGCAATCAATGAGTTTGTGCCCTTTACTTCTAAGCTTAAGGACCTAAATATTGCGACAGTATGGACCCACTTTTCCACATCGACAATACCTGATATTTCTACTCCTACGCTTGTTTTGCTTAACGAAAAGAGTGAATTGAACTCCCCTTTATCCAGCGTTTCAGCACGATTTGCAGACGGCACGAATCAAAAGCTTTCAGACGTTGCTGACGCATACTATTACCCAGGCCCTTTGGACCGACATGCGCCAGTGCCTTCACATATTAAACGAGACAGCCAGTGGCACCACGAGATGAGTCGACGCGCCGCAATAGTTGACGAACGAGTCTCAGCACAAATCGCTAAGCAATTAGCTGAATGGCAAGCCGAAACCGACTAGCAATACGAAATTATAGGGTCAGAGTACTTTTTTAGTAATGTACTCTGACCCCATTTGTTCTGTGTTAAGCTGACAAATCCCATGTAATGCTGACGGGTCGTCGACACTGAGATAAAGTGTGTCCATCGGCTCAATAAAAGTCGCTAAACCCGAGTAATATTTTTGTTCTGACACAAAGGTAAGCTTAACGTTTGCGTTGCCTCTACCGAAATGGAACTGTTCTTTTGTTGAAGCAGCCGTCCAACTGCCTGTTTCTACTTGTTTAATATTGGAAAGTGGAATAACAGTCATTCCCCACCACGAATTATTCACCATAAGCGTATCTTTTATAAGGTAAACAGAGTAATGCTTGCTGACTCTGTAGTTAGCAATAAACATCACTATGAGGTAAAAAACCAAGGTTGCCACGACAATGGCAACCGTTTCACTCCAAAGTGCTATGGCGAGATAACTTGCATACGTCGCAACTACAAGCGCTACACAAACCAGTGACACATGCCACCACTGTGCGGACCATAAATGCAGATTGGCTATGGCGGGAACATGGTTTCTACTAAAACGAGGAATGGCGTAGTACCAACTGGCGGGCTCATGAGCAAACATAAGTGCCAACTCTAACTTCTTTGCTTCTTTTGACCCTTTTTCATAAATGTTATCGCCTTCATATTGTTCCAGCATATGAATTCGCGGATCGCCAGAGAGCTTTCGAGCCCCCCACAACGCTTTAACTATCGTTACCAGAAGGAGAATTTCTATCACCATCAACACTGCAATAACCGGGTATTTAAGGTAGGTAATGAATTCAAAGTAATAGGCTAACTGCTCTGGATAGTTATAGCGTGCGACCAAACTACTTAAAGAAAGAACTAACACTAATTTCCACAAAGCCTGATTGCCAATTTGAATGATCCAGAAATAGTAAAGTACAGGCAAAAAGACAAAATATGCCAACGTAACAAGCAAGGTATTTCGCCAATGTGCATTAGCCCAAATACTTTCAAAGGAGAGGGTTATTTCAGGAAGTGTTTCAGGTAAAAATAACGTTCCTACATAAAAGCAGGCAGCAGCAACTATTAGAAAAGCTATTCGGTATTTAACACTGAGCTATCCCCACGAATAGTAAAATAAAGTCAAAGAGTTAGGGAACATTCATGGCATTTGGTGATCAGATCTTTCGCCAAAAAAAAACCAACACAG
>NZ_JAKRFB010000052.1:0-30427 GCF_022348315.1 Alteromonas sp. MmMcT2-5
GAAAAGTGAGTGTGCCACGGAAACAGAAACGTGCGCATGGTAGCACTGATTATTTGGAAAAGGTGTTAGCGGCGGGTTTGGTAGCGTTGAACGATATTTGATCGTTCATGCTCTCACCGTGCACTTTCAACTGTACTTTCAACTGTACTAGCTCAGAATTGATGCTTACTCGTTTTTTTAGGCGCCGCTGTAAGATTAGATTTGAGCTAGATTCTTCTCAGCCAAGCCCGTTTCCCATCGATTAATGTTTCCAGTGGTGTTCTGCTACAGCACATTTTGCCTTGCTGAGTCCTTTCATTGTTTTACTAATCCATCTACACTGTCTCATTAAAGGGGAAGCGGACAAATGCACAACAAGTAACTGTTCATTATCGGTAGCGGGAAAAAAGTCAGTCAATTCATCAGACGAAAACTACCATACCCCAAGGGGGCTTCTAAGGTGATCGATTGTTATCGGCATGGTAATTTCAAGAAAAAATACTTTGAGGAGGGACAAGCCATTAATAAGATTCAGTTTATCGGCACTATCTTTATTATATTAACATTATTAGTGGTAGGTATTGGCTTTTATTGGATTGCACGTCGACATGATAAATAGATCCTGTTGCAAAAGGCTACTTGACAAGAAAGTTAGAAAACAGCTGACATACCAAAACATCCCATACTGAATTTTTGCTCCTCCAAAAAAGGATAACTAACCATCACATAAGGATGCCACCGCATGATAATGCGGTCGATTATTGCCTCTAACGTCTAGAACAGCTTGAGTACATGAAGGTATATCAGTATGGAATTTCACGATACTCCGAATGCCTCTCCCGACTATATTGATTGAAAGAGTGGCCTTTCGGATGTTCAGTTGCCATACTTCGTGACAGTTCTGCTATTCCCAAAGACATGGGATAGGCAATAAATAAAATTCACAAATGTAACCCTTAAACACCAGAAAGACAGCAGGTTTATAAAGCGGTGTACGTCCCGATGTAGAACTTCAGATTGTATACTGAGTATATAAGTTAGGGAAAAATAGGTTAATATAGGCCCATTCAACAAATGCGAATACTCGCCGTCAGCTGGACTTTTGAATCACATTTTTTGCTGTAACACGTATTGTGGGAGTGCATCATGTTAACGTACACGCGCGACAGAGGGAAAAAGCAGACTATATGGGATATCATTGACATCCCCCAGAGAGGTCGCCAGCTTCAAGAGGCCATAGCAAGAGGTTTACCCTATTCCACCTTTTTGCGCATCGCACGTTACGCTGAAATGACCAATGCAGAATTGGTTGGGTTACTCGGGATTTCAGTATCCACGCTACGTCGTCGTGCAAATGCTGGAAAGTTGAGTGTTATTGAAAGCGAAAAAGTAGTTCGCCTCATTCAAGTGATTAATGCAGGGATAACGCTTTTTGATGGCAGTAAAGAGAAAGCGCTGTCATGGCTTAAGTCTCCCTCTCGTGGATTGAATGGCATTCAGCCTATCACGATGATATCGACATACGCGGGGACAAACGAGGTTATGGCGTTGATTGGTCGTCTAGAGCATGGTGTGTATTGTTAATTAGAACGCGCTATAATGTCTAGTAGCGAAAGACAGCACAAGGCTAGTACGACATTGTTATATTCGCTGAATTTTGACCAACTTAGAAGAAAAATTGCCTTTACTAGAACGGCAGAGCATCGATTGAAACAGTGTTTAAAGGTGTATCATGGCAAGAGTGTCGAGAGTTCCATTGAGCTTCATTTTATCAAGCAAAAACCCACGGCCTGAAGACAAGGCTCGATTGGATAAGTTTATGAGTACGTTTAGAGAACGTTCAAAAGAAAAGATTGCGAGAAAATTTCCTCACCTTCCCGAAGTCGAAATTGACTAGATTTTTACAGGTTCTCGTTTTCGGTTTTGTTTTAGATTTAGTCTTAGTTGATGCTCAGTGAGCGCTTAGTTGAGTAACTCACTGAAGGCGACACCGCTTTTTGTGCTCAACATTGTTCGATGTGTGTGGGCATCTCATCATAAGTGGCTTTATCAAGTTTACATGCCCCCCTCTCTGCCAGCATTTTACCTTATCAACGAGTTTTTAAATTTATTGCGTAAACTGCTCTGATTGTTCATATCGGGTAATGGCACAGCTTAGTGCATCTATAAGCAATAGGTTGTTATCGTAGTCCTGTAACAAAATTTCCATAATGTCTAAAGCTTTTTGGTGCTCTTCTTCGTTATTTATAATACTTAATATTGGAAATTCACTTTGAAGTCGCTGCCCCATTTCTCGCAATCTTAAGAGAGCATTGCTACGTTTTTGCATAGTCTCTGCCGAATTTTCGTCGTCAGAGATTACATCAAATATATTCTTATATTGAAGAACCTCATCTCCTGTTTGTTGCTCATGCTCAATGACTTGTTTACTTCGTGCAGTGTCATCAGCTACTTCATCAATAAGTTCTTCTTCGCCTGTTGGCCAGTGAAAATCGTTTGGGCTAAGAAGCTCCTCTAGCGTGTACTTATTTGTGATTATTTCACGTTTTTCACACCAATCTCTCGCTATCACATCAAAAAATTCTGCAGGAATTTTCACCGACACCTGAGAGTCTAATATTTCAACTGGTAACGGCATGGAATGCGAAACAACAATATCTATTTGGGCACTACTCTCGGGGGGTAGTGCTTCACTATTGCCAGACTCATTATTATCTATCTGATAGAGGCTCAATGCGGTGGAGGCCTGTGATATCAAACTTTTCTTGCTCATACTCTTGTCCTGAAATTATCAGCTTCGCTACATTAATGGTTAGGCTCTGAGCTTAAATATATGCTCACACCTCAATATTAACTCAGCGGCTTATTCTGCTTTTGGCGATAATGATTAAACTAACCCGGGCGGCTAGCGCCGAACTATTAACCAATGGAGCAAATATTGATACTAATATGAAATCGAAAACTTTCACACGAAAATTCCTACGATAAGTAGGTTTAGCCAACTATCTTGACCGGGTCTCTATAAATATTCGACAAGACAATAGCTATGCCGAGCTTAGAGCGATTTTGGTTGCGCTGTTCAATCCACTTATCTTCCACCAGCGAGCCTGTGTCAAAAGTCTCAGTGTCTTGCTGTGTTAGCATATCTAGTAGTTCAGCGGTTCGAAGATAGACTGTGACACTAACCCACGTCGCTTTTTTCTTGTTGCTGACCTTGGTTACCTTTGTACTTCTTTGTTGTTACGAGTGATAGATTGGAAACCAAGTCACTTTACGGAAATGTGTTCACTTCAATTGAGCCGATATTTGCTCTTTACTCTCACATTAAAAAAACCTTGTGACATAGTGTGTATTTCCTCAAATTGAATTAAGGTGTTCAATTTTTTCTCGAAAAATGCCTTAATCATGCCCTATACTCGTATGATAGCTGCTGATTGCTTTGGGTCTATAGTACGGCTTCGTTGTTAATCCATGACTGTGAGCAGCATGGTTAAAACTAGGAAGCCTGCTAACATTTGTGTTTGTTAAATGTGAGGAACGCGATGTATCAAATTATTGTGTACGGAACGATTGGTATGCTGGTGACGCTAGCCTGTGCAGCCATCTTCATTGACTGGGATAAAATAGGTCACAAATACTTTCCAGAAACCTTTAAGGCGCCAGAGGATAATTCCTGAGAGCCGCTCAATATCAAGTGCCCTAGGGAGGATGCGAATAAGTCCCCAATGTGAGATCATAGCTGCATAGTAAATTGCAGTCATTACCGTCCATGAGCCAACAGTTAACTTTTGCCGATAGTGAGTTTTCCAGCAAGCGCCGCCAGACCCGCAAAGAAATTTTCTTATCCCGGATGGATAATTTGCTGCCGTGGTCTCAACTGCTGGAAGTGATTGAACCCTTTTATCCTAAAGCAGGCAATGGCAGACGTCCGTATGCGCTTGAGACCATGTTTCGCATTCATTGTATGCAGCAATGGTATAGCCTTGGTGATGAAGCGATGGAAGATGCGTTATATGAAATTGCTTCGATGCGTCAGTTTGCGCAACTGTCATTGGATAAAGCCATTCCAGACCGCACCACCATTATGAATTTCCGGCACTTGCTGGAAAAGCACAAACTCACTCGAAAGTTATTCAAAACGGTCAACCAATGGCTGTCGGACTGCGGTGTGATGATGGCGCAGAGTACACTGGTGGATGCGACGATTATTGAAGCTCCCAGCTCCACTAAAAACAAAAAGAATGAACGTGACCCAGAGACGCATCAGACTAAGAAAGGCAATGAATGGCACTTCGGTATGAAAGCCCATATTGGTGTGGATGCCAAGAGCGGTCTCCACCATACATTGGTAACCACCGCCGCCTACGAACATGACCTGAATCAGATGAAGAACCTGTTGCGTGGCGATGAGAAATTCATCTCTGGCGATGCTGGTTATCAAGGCGCAGAAAAACGCCATCAACATCGAATATTTAAAAGCCAGCATTCGGGCGAAAGTAGAACACCCGTTCCGGATCATCAAATGTCAGTTCGGCTTTATCAAAGCACGCTATAAAGGGCTGACAAAAAATGACTCACAGTTAGCCATGCTATTCACCTTGGCGAACCTGTTTAAAGTAGACCAGATGTTACGACGACAGCCAAGATCTGTCTGAAATCCGGGAATAGTCCGGAATTAGGTCGAAATCCGGCCTAAAACGGCAGTATATTGACCAAAATTGAGAATTTAGCGTTCAAAAATTAGACGGCGAATGCAAAGGCTAGTTCAAGAACTAAATTGCAGGACTTATTCGCAGTTTCCTTTGAGCCTTTCAGCATATTCTAACTAACTATCGTAAAGTCGATATCGGTCCAGTGTGATTATTATCACCACAAATGAGATTTGTAGAAAATTTATCAAAACAACTGAGGTTTCATATCACATAAATGAGACGATTTATCAAACTTCATGAGAATCCACACTGTGTGTCGTACACATGGTGCGTTACCCACTTAAGTTCGAGTCATGGAAGAATTACAAAGTTGTCACCGCAGATTTAAAGCGCGTATATCGCTCAGCAACAGAAGATGAGGCACTGCTAGAGCTGGAACGGTTTGCTGAAACATGAGACGGCCAGTATCCACAAATCGCTAAGTCATGGCGGACGCACTGGCACAACCCCAACACCTTATTTAATTATCCAAAGGACACCGCAGGCCAATTTACAACACTAATGCCTTTGAATCTCTTAACGACGTTATCCGTAAAGCTATCAAGAAGCGGAAAAGCTTCCCCAGCGGGGATTCAGCAAGGTAAATGGTGTACTTAGTAATAAAAGACGCCAGTAAGAAATGGTCGATGCCAATACAAAACTGGCGTCAGGCTCTTTCTCTATATTGCATTACCGCGATCCCTTTTTTATTCGTCTGAAAACTGGATTTATTCACAAAAACCGTATAATACCTTCGCGTGGGTATGCGGTTTGCCGTTTTGGGCATAAATAGGTTTATATCGGCGCCGAAAACGGCATATCGCCAGTAAAAACTAGTTGCAATTAGCATGACTGCTCTATGCATCTGCCACAGTGGGATTACCTATGAGCTTGTATCATTCGGTAACGGGAAACTATCTAGCGATAATGATACTTGTTTTTTGATACCGTTCTTTCATCAGATCGAGTAAGTAATTAGCCTGTCTTGTGCTCAGTTTTTCCATTCCCCATTCGTTTAGGATGAGTAGCTTATTCTTGGCGAGTTGGGCAAGCTTTTTTTGGTAACTGCTATAGGCGTGGCCGATATTCATTTTATCAAGGAGTTGACCAAGTCGGTAACATCGCACTGTATGATGCTGCTCACAGGCTCACCTGGCTAATACGCAAGCAAGGTTGGTTTTACCGCACCCCGTTGCACTACTGACGATAATGTTATGGGCGTGATGTAAGTATTGGACGCTGTCTCGATGGCTTAATCCTACTTCAAATTTGAGGATCGGAACGTCTTTAATATTTCTCATATCTGTTCTATTTCTCGCCATGGCTGCTCGTTCCTTCAATCAAATGATTAAGTTAAGCTTACTAATTGGTTTGGTGAGAAAAAGAAGGAGATCTCGGAATGGTCCGGAACGTCTCTACAACCTTATTAAAGTCTCAGTCAAATAAAAAAATAGTTTGTGGGTGGGTTAATCCCCCCTACCCTTTTCTTTCTTTTTCTATCTTATTCTAATGTGGTTAGTTTTGGCACGTTCTGAATGTGGTTGGAATTTTAAGCATATCTGTGGAGCATTTCGATTATGGATGGAGCTAGTTCTATCCATCTGCGTATGGATGGCACCACTTATGTTTAGCGCGGGTTCCATAGCTTTTGCTTGTCTCTTATTTTCATTATTTTATCGTGTATGGTTAAAAACTTGAGCGTTCGCTTTGTTGAATTGTATAAATTGCAGACTAATCTGAATTTTAGGCACGAGAAAACTCCAGAACAGTGTCTGGATTCCAAATAGTTGTTTTTTGTCAGTGGTTTTGTGCTTTTTTCATTGCTGCAAGGTAGGACGCGTGTTCCGCTGGCGTAGCATGCTTACCCGGCCTATTTAGTCCCATTGGCTTATTTATTGAATTGCGAGTAACACCAACAGTTTTTTGTCTCACGTCAAAAAGTCGAGATTTTAGCTGCTTGTATCCTTCCCTGACCCGCTCAGCTAATCTAACTTGTAAAAAAGCGATTCGTTTGCCCTCTAGCTTGAGAGTTACTAGCCCGAGTTCGACAAGTGTATTCACTACCCGCCTTACGGTATTCCTTGACCACTGCATCATTGCTGATAAGTAAGGTACGCTTAGTGACAAGGTCGATTTATCAAATTTGTCTCTGAATTTGATCTTATTGTGAAGGTACCCATGCAAAACTATCGTTTTATGAAGGTGCCGAGATTGATTGCGCTTCCACTTTTCCCCTTTTTTAGAGGCTTGCAGCGCGTTAACATAAACTTTGAAAAATACATTTTTCAAATCTGGCTTTTTATGTTTACTACTTTTCCTTAGAAAATTTAAGATTTCTGACAATTCAGATGAGAATTCCTGAGCATACTTATGAGTACCAAGTACTAAATAATGTGATATGTCGTCAAAGTAGTTATAACGAAGAGCCTTATTTTTGTCGTCAGGTTTTTCAGCACGTGCTAAAAAGTTCTTCTCGACAAGCTTATCTATTGTTGACCTTATTGTGTTCGCGGAGTATCCAAGATTGTTACAAAGACTTGCTGTACTACGTTTAAATACTTGTCCCTTTTGTTTATCACAAGCAAAATAAGTAACAAAAGAGAAAACATATGATTCTGTTTCGTTGAGGTGTTCAAAAAGTCCCGTGCTCATGAACACAAATTCTGTGTTTTTTCTCATGTTTTTACCAACAAATCGAGTTATTGTTGATAAAAAACGCCCTAACAGTTGACGTGATCGATCAATCCGCTAGAATTGGATGTGTAACTCGTTCCAAAAAGTTACATCCTAAGACCCGTGCAGTGCGC
Organism: Alteromonas sp. MmMcT2-5; assembly: GCF_022348315.1. NCBI lineage: Bacteria > Pseudomonadati > Pseudomonadota > Gammaproteobacteria > Alteromonadales > Alteromonadaceae > Alteromonas > Alteromonas sp. MmMcT2-5. Next base: position 7,478 of record NZ_JAKRFB010000052.1, read on the forward strand.
CAACACTTCACGGGTTTTGTCTTTTCAGCGCTTCTTATCTTCCCAAATAATTTATGTTGCTCTTCAGTGAGCAAATTAAAGATTCAATATAAGTAAGAGAATGTCTTTAACAGATGTAATCTTTATATGAAAGGTAATAGAGATCAAGTTGGATCGTGATCTAATTTAGATCTTTTTAAAGATTCGATCCGAGCCATAATCTATTGATTTTCCTTGCTGTAGATTCGATCCAAGGATTTTTTAACATCAAATTATAAGTTACCGCTGACTATTGAAGTGGCTCAAAATATGTAATGCAGACATATCTCGTCTAAAAGCTATAACTGATGACCCATGCTCTGGTGAATAACCAATATTTATCAGGTAACCTTGTACCGTGGCCCGACCGTATTCGACTACCAATTCACCTTTTCTTGGCTCAGACAAATGACATGTCTCTATGATTCGAACGATCTTGTCTTTGACAGCGTTATGAATTTTAGCTTTATATTCGGGATCTACATTCGTAAGTACCATGTTTGAAAACTTACGCTTAAATTCACTTAGACTGGTCGAAGGAGCTACTGATTCACGAAGCTCGTTCCATGTATACATCTGCTGCGCCTGACGTCCAGTAATGAGATGTTCCCTCGCCCATAGACCAAACAAAATTTCAATTTCATTCTTTGTTGCGAAAATATCACTGTCAATCAACAACATTTCGTTAAGAGATTTTTCAGCGCGCACGGCAGCTATAATATTTTTCACTGTCGAGCGCGGAAACTGAATAACTGCTGCTTTTTTTTCTATCTCTCTTTCATCTTCATAGGTAACAAGAGCCTCAAGTCTGAAAAGCTTGTAATACATTTCAATATCTTTAATTGTACTGTGGTCTTGTCCATATAAATCGCGCATATCAAATGTAGTTGCTGATATTCGCTGCAACGATTGGATAGCATTATTCATATAACCACCAGCTGATGCATCTGAAAGCGGAATATCCTTCGCCATTGATATAAGAGGCTCTAGTGGTAATGTGAATGTTTCTCCAATAGTATCGGCCTGTTCAACTCGTTCAGAAATATGATTGATAAGCCAGGTAATAGCGCCTGCGTAGTAGCTCATATCAGGTAAATAGATAAGCCTTCCCTCTTCTGCTCGGGCGGTGATGGAGATTGGTTTTACTCTACCGTCTACTTTTAGTTTAACGTTGATAGTACCTGCTTTATCTTTACGATTGGTTCGCATCGCTTTGACTAGATATCTAACAATTTGTAGCTCAAGAAATCGTGTTTTATCGTCATATCGGTCAATATCTATGGTTTCAACGGTATTAGATGACACCAATTGATAATTATCTCTCTCCGGTATTGATGAATGGTCTGCAGCTGCTACAGCTTGCCCTTTAGGTATCGCTAATGTAAAAAGCTTTCCTCTACGACGTCGTATTGGATCAGTTGTAATAAATTCACTTTTTATAAGATTAGCTTTTTCAAGAGTGACGAGATGATGTCGAATATTTGATACTTTTCGATTTATACGTTCGGCGATATATTGGATACTTGCAATGCGTTCGTCGATATCCTGTAGAGCTATAAAGACGTCAGAAATCACAGCAATCGTAATTGGTGAAATAGATAATGCTCCACATAAACGAAGGTACAGTTTCAAATCGAGTGATTCAGGAGCGTCAACCAGAGGCGCTTTAAATCCATATTTTTCTGACAAGTCAAAAAGCTCTCGCACTATAATTTCCCCCGTTGTTATAGATTACAGTTATTTCGTAGATTCGATCCTGAGGTTACCCAACTATCTTTATCAAGTCCATTTTAAAGGTTGAATTCAGTAGTATGTTCAAAAGAAGTAAAACCTTTACTAGGTTCAGGTGAACCTGATAGGAGTTAACACCTCGCAAGAGCTTGCCCGTAAAAGCTTTTAGGGAATTTCTTATTAATAAATCAAATACCGAATTTATTAGGTTTATTGACATTAAAGTCTTGGTTTTCTTTGATGATGTTTCAATAATAGGTACAAACTTTTAATCTTCTCTTAGCTTGCGGGATAAGCTTATCTACTTAACATTTTCTTTATTGGGTTCATGTGAACCTAATAGGCATCAACACCTCTCAACACACTGCCAGTAAAGACTTTCAGTTAGCTATCAATAATTGAACGAAATAAACTACACAGCTTTTCTGAATGGATTAATAAAAGATTCGATCCGAGACATTGAAAGATTAGCATGTCAGACTGATGTTATGTGCTGATACAAGGTTGAGATTATGAATACAGACGAAATGTACAACGGACTGCGGGTGCTCTCTAGTTACCATAGAAAAGGAGGCGTTGGAAAAACGTTTCTTGCATCAACAATTGCATATCTGTTAGCAACCGGCGGCCCAGGCGGAAAGGGGATAAAGCGTCGTGTTTTGGTGCTGGATTACGATTCACAGCAAGATTCGTCCAAAGCATTCTTAAAAATGGATGCTATACCAGGCGATGATGAATACGCTGCTCCGCTACACCCAGAATTTGAAGAGATTAATGATCCAGAATGGAGTGGCCGAAATACTTCCACTGATATCTTGTTTGATTCACCAGTATATGAATATCCAACTGCTTTCGAAAACATCAAAGTGTTACCGTCTGAAGGTAATGTTGACCGTGTACTAGCTCTGACACCGCAAGCGGATAGACTGGTTTCAAAAATTTCGACACATATGCGCGATTGGTTTTCAATTCCAGAACTGGCGGAAGATTACGACATCGTTATTGTTGACAACCCGCCAAGTAAGTCACCGGTTAGCGCTGGTATGTTGGGAGCCGCTACTCATGTGATAATTCCGACTGAACCTGAATACGACTCTATAGATGGTGTACCTATGCTGCTTAATCGAGTAGACCGTATCAACGAAGACCGACAAAAATCACCACTGAAGATAGTCGGTGTTGTTCCAAATAAAGTTCCAAGCAAATCGCGTCTTACACAGAAAGATGAAGTGGCACTTGCGAAACTTTACGACAAAACTGGTCCTACCGGAGAATATATGACGCGCTTTTGGCTTCAGCAACGTAATTGCTATCGCGTTATGGAACGCCCATCTGTTGATGAGTCACATTTTAATTACGTGCATAATCATCACGCGCAAAAAGAAATGCAGAAGCTTTATGAACTGATTGAAGGCAGCTTATGGGGGAATGAATAATGAACAGCCCTAAAAAGGCGAGACGTAGAACAGTCGGAAAAGTTAATACTCAAGAAGACTTAATAAGTCAATTTGAGTCAGGGGAGGGCGTATCTAAAAAATCTCAACAGATGTTGGATGACCTCAAAGCTCGGGACAAATCCAAAGAAAGCGAAGTACATGACGATCCTATCTTTAAGACATCCTCTGAATTAGATAGGGTGCTGGTAGATTATATACAACCACAGTCAGATAATTCACGATATTTACCCGTTACCTTTGCACAGAAATCAGATGATGAGTCTATCGCAGCTTTGGATAATTGTGTTGTCTGTGAAAAGGGAATTCTTGAGAATCGATTATCAAAAGACAACCCTCGTTATGACGCGGTTAATTTAGAAATAGAAGAAATTAAAAATCTAGCTGAAACGCTAAAGCACAGTGAACTAGTTCATCCGATTTCTGTGTGGAGAAAGAATATGACTGACTATCCTATTGTAGCTGGTCATAGACGTTTCTATGCAATTCGTTTCCTTTATGGTGGTTTGATAAAGGTTAAAGTTAAAATCTATGCTGAAAAGCCACGAAACCTTAGTGTGCTTCGTCACATTGAGAATTTTTCTCGCTCTGATCTAACTCCACCCGATGCGTTAAACAGTTATGCAAAAGCTGTTCGCGAATTAGAAAGTTTGGAAGGGGCAAAAATGCAGACTGAACGCTTATCGTTAGTGACATCTTATTTGGGAATTAGTCGCACTTCATATTTCCGTTATGACAAGCTTTATGAGCATTTTGATATTGTTTATAAACTTCTTGAAAACAAGGTAGTAACAAGTCTTGTTGCGCTTTATGAAGAGATTAAGAAAGCAGAAAAATATAATGATGCAGAGCTTTACCTCAATAGGTTGGCAGACCTCGGAAAGTTTAAAAAATATATTCCTTCTGACGTATCTAAGAAGCCGGGAAGGGCGAAGCAATACATTACAATGCCAAAAGTGAAAGTGACAGAAACTTCAGCAATTCGTCGATTATTAACAGAGGATGTTACAAAGCTCGATGTTGGAATTGACTGGGAAAATGTTAACTTTGACGATGCAGTTGCATTAGAAAAGGTATTAAAATCTTTGTTAGTATCATTATCAAAATAACATATCAAAGTTCAAGTGAACCTTTATACCTTATTGGCTATGCAGGCCAGTTTTTACCTGGCTTGCAGATATTTTTAATTTAAAAATTAAATGAAGAAAGAATTAAAGATTTTATGTAATTTCCGAATTCGATCCGGTAATTACCCCTCCTATTTTTACACAATTTCAACCTTTAATTTCTGTCAACAGGAGCAACGGCTGGTTGACGGTTGAGAGTTTAGTGCCAACGGTATTTATTTACGCGTCAAAATAAGCGAATGATTACTCATGCTGCTTTTAGTCCATTCCGAGGATTAAAGCATTTTGTATTCAACTAGAATGCCAAAAAGGAAGAGTGAAACACTGATTTCTCTATGTATAAAAACATATCTGTCGAACAATAATAGTGTCTATTTTCTTTACATTCGTTTTAAATTAGTTACGCCCTGTTTGCTGCAGCACGCAATATATAAGGCAAGGTATATATTTTGCTAATGTTTCACTGCTCAAGAAAAGGAAAACAGCATGAAGCATATTCTTACCACCTTATTACTGTTATTTATCAGTAAGACAGCGTTTGCCGACATCATAAAATATGAGTATTTACTCAACTATACTGGCTATGAATACTACGGCGTAAATTATCTCGATGAGTCACAGATTGCCTCTGAACTTGATGAACTGAATACCAACCCGATTGAAGTCTCATTTACCTATGATGACACACTTGCTTATTACTCCAACTGGCTGTTGATTTTGAAAGCAGCCTAGTTTCTAGAACCGTCACGCCATCACAATCCAATATTTCTGTTCCAGAACCACAAACGGTTATTATCCTCGCGATGGGGGCCATGCTTTTATTATTAAGGCGCCGTTATTAATAACTAATTTAACTAGGGCGTTCCTCTGTTAACCAAAGAGGGCAACGCCCTGCAAACGTCACCAGATTTCACGTACGCGCGCCTATTTTTCCACCGCAATCACACGAATTTTCTACTCCACGATAAAGAAGCAAAACACCGAATACAACGATACCAATCAATAATTACAGACCACCTTCAAACCGGTATTCCAAAGAAAGGCGTCCCTCATCCACCACCGAGGTGCCCCTCTTGCTCAACTCGCGCGCGCCTTCGGCTGGTCGGGCAGGGCGGGTTTCAAGGTTGATGCTTTTACCTTTTAATCGGTAATATTTTATTGCCTCAGGACGGTTAATGCTCATATGCTATCAATAATCGAGATTTAGATGGGAGCAATTACGAACAACCCCTGAGACTATGATTTTGTTTTTAAAAAAACCGAGCGAATCACAAATGCGTGCGAAGCAAACAAATCTGCGTTCTATGCTGTCATGAAGGTGAAGGCCGCGCTCGCATCAATTAATTTGTCTGAGGTGAAATTTTCAGTGCGCCATTGAAACATGCCGTCGTATTCTTCATCAAAGTTCGTCAATTAATGGTTATGATGACAAATGGCTATTTACGGTTTACATTCATAAGTCGTATATACGGAGATGCGCATGAATTCACCAGATTTCCCTGCTGACGAAGCTTCAAGATTACTTGCGTTAAAGCGCACTGCGTTACTCGACTCACCACCGGAAGAACGGTTCGATCGAATTACTCGGTTAGCTGCGTCTGTATTTAATGTTGACATCTGCTTGGTTTCCCTTGTCGATAGCGACAGGCAATGGTTCAAATCAAAAGTGGGTATTGATGATTGCCAGACAAGCCGTTCAATATCGTTCTGCGGGCACGCGATATTACAAAATGACGTATTGATAGTACAAAATGCTACCAAGGATGCGCGTTTCTCTGACAACCCCTTAGTACTACAAAAGCCAAATATTCGTTTTTATGCGGGTGCGCCACTGCGTGAACCTGGCGGGCAGCCCATAGGCACCTTATGCCTTATCGACCCTGAGGAGCGAGAATTTTCACAACGAGAAAAGCAGCAATTACGCGGGTTTGCTGATTTGGTTGAACATGAAATAGCTAAAATCGATATTGAACATCTCGAGCAGCGCCTTATGACGAGCAATCTGCGTACGGCCTCAATTATTGAATCGTTACCGGATATGGTCTTTGTTATTGACACACACCATCGGTTTACGCTGTGTAATGAACATCCTGATTTGCTCAAGCCAAAAGATGAGGTTTTGGGGCAAAAGCTCTTCGATGTATTACCTTTCGAATTGGCTAACCAAATGAATCGTTACGTTGAAAAGGCGTTTAATAGTAATACGTTACTTCAACATCAGTATACCCTCAATAAACTGAAGCAATCTTTCGAAGCAAGGTATCAAAAGTTAAATAACAGTGAAGTGCTAGTGATTGTGCGCAATATTACGAATGAGAAGCACAAAGATGACATTATCAGCGATAACCAGCACTTACTTGATGCGGTTATTGATACCAATAATATAGGGGTATGGCGTTTAAATTTACAAGATGACCAACTCATTGTTAATGAGAAATGGGCAACCTTACTCGGCTATGAGTTATCTGAGCTCATGCCCATAAACAGGCAAACATGGGAGTGCCTGACCCATCCAGACGACTTGGTTTATGCCGCACAGCAAATTGATGAATACGCACTGGGTTTAACATCGCATTACGATGTCAATATTCGAATGAAACACAAAAACGGCCAGTGGAAATGGATAAACACGAGAGGAAAAGTGGCGTCAAATTCACAAAATGGTGACGTTGAATGGTTATTAGGTACGCACTTTAGTATCGATGAGCAGCTGCAAGCAGAAAGTCAGCTCAAAGAGACATCGTCTAAAATGAGCGCTGTAGTAGACAACTTACTTGACGGCATCATCACCATTGATTCAAGCGGCATAATGCTGACTGCTAATCAGGCTGCGCAAAGCATTTTTGGGTACTCACATCGCGAGCTTATTGGTCAAAATGTCAATATGCTGATGGGCTCGCCGCATCGCGAACACCATGATACGTATTTAGCAAACTACCTTAGTCGCGGTATCAGTAATATTACGGGACAAATTCGCGAGCTGGACGCACAGCGAAAAGATGGGTCAGCATTCCCTGTTGAACTGGGCGTTGTTGAAGTATCCCTTGATGATGACATTAACTTCATCGGCATAGTGCGTGACATATCAGAACGCAAGAAGCGCGAAGACAAAATACACCAGCTCGCTTTTTACGATCCCCTAACATCCCTTCCAAATCGTCGCTTGTTGTTAGACCGTTTGTATCAAGCACAATCCAATTGCAGCCGCACAGGCGCCCATGCAGCATTACTGTTTCTCGATTTAGATAACTTTAAGGATTTTAATGATAGCGCCGGGCATGATTAAAGGCGACTTATTGTTGTGCCAAGTTGCAGAGAGACTGGTGCAGGCTACCAGGCATGGGGACACGGTTGCGAGGCTGGGCGGCGATGAATTTGTTATCCTCATGACAGAGTTAAGTAATACTGAAGAGGTCGCTGCGGTACAAAGTGAAACGCTCGCTGTAAAACTGTTGACAAAAGTTAGTCAGCTCTACGATATCGAGGCCATTTCGTATCAGTGTTCAGCGAGTATCGGCATTACTATTTTCAATCGAAGCGCCGACGTCGTTGGCGATTTATTAAAACAAGCCGATATGGCGATGTATAAGGCCAAAGCGACAGGGCGAAATCGCGTATGTTTTTTTAACCCGAAAATGCAGGCTGATGTAAACACAAAAGCGGAAATTATTCAGGAGTTATACACCGCAATTTCAAACGAGCAATTTGAACTGTATTATCAAAAGCAGGTTGACGACCACGGCCATGCCATTGGCGCAGAGGTGTTGCTGCGCTGGCGTCACCCCATGAAGGGAATGATTTCGCCTGCGCAATTTATTCCCGTCGCAGAAGATACCGGCCTTATCGTTCCAATAGGGCAATGGGTTCTGCAGCAAGCGTGCCAAATGCTAGCCAGCTGGGCAAAGGCGTCTGCTACAGAAGCACTTACCATTGCCGTTAATATCAGTGCTATCCAGTTTAATAAAAACAATTTCGTGCAGACAGTGCTTGATGCGCTTCACAAAACTGGCGCGAATCCTCGTCGCCTAAAATTAGAGTTGACGGAGAGCATGTTGGTCAGCGACATAGCTGATATCAAAACTAAAATGTCTGCACTGCAGCAACACGGTGTGATGTTTTCTATAGATGATTTTGGGACTGGTTATTCATCGTTATTTTATTTAAAGCAACTACCGCTAAATCAATTAAAAATAGACCAGGCCTTTGTGCGAGATATCTTGGTTGATGACAATGACAGAGCTATTGCACAATCAGTGATAACACTCTCGCAATCATTGAAGTTAGAGGTTATCGCTGAAGGTGTTGAAACACAGGCGCAGCGCGCACTGTTACAGAGTATGGGCTGTAGTGCTTATCAAGGATACTTGTTTGGAAAGCCGTGCAGCATCGACGAATTAGAAATTTAATACCAATTAAGCCTACGCAAGGTATTAAAAGGATTCGGTTAAAAAATAGCATCCGACAGGTCTGCGTACCTGTGGCGAATGTATTTAGATTGCATATATGGCGTTGGGTGAGGTTGATGATAGATGTTTTGCCGCTCGAGCTTTGCGGCCCTAATGGATTTGGTGCTTCCAAAGGGCATCTTTTTATTCTAAATACAAAAAAAAGACAGCGGTGAAAGAAAGTGGAAGAAAAAAACAAACTAAACGAATTGCACATGGAGGTTGCGCGTTTACGACAGATAATTGATGGAACAAACATTGGTACATGGGAATGGAATGTGCAAACCGGTGAGACGCGCTTTAATGAGCGCTGGGCGCAGATTATCGGCTATACATTAGACGAGATTTCTCCAACCAACATAGACACATGGCTTAACTTTGCCCATCCCGATGATTTAGCTGAGTCGGAGCGCTTGCTGAATGCGCATTTTGACGGACACACTCCCTTTTATCACTGTGAAATTAGAATGAAACACAGAGATGGCACCTGGGTTTGGGTAAGGGACCATGGCAGGGTGGTGACTCGCAACCCTGAAGGCTTGCCCGAGTGGATAGTGGGCTCGCATATCGACATTACGCAAGAAAAACGGGAGCACATTGCTGCACAACGCTTAAATAAAATAGCGAGTTCTGTACCCGGTGTAATCTATGAGTTTGAAATGGACGATGATGGGCAAATGGCCTTCCCTTATGCCAGTCCCGGAATTGTCGATATTTACGGCGTTACGCCGGAAGAGGCAATGGAGCAGGTTGATGACGTGTTTGCAGCAATACACCCAGCCGATGTGGAATATGTTGAAAAGAGTATATTGCAGTCAGCACAAAATCTAGAGCCTTGGGTCGCGGACTATCGTGTTGAGTTACATGGCCAAACTCGCTGGGTCTCTGGCTATGCTACGCCGGAACGCCTCAAAAATAAAACGCGATGGTATGGGCTAATCGTAGATTCGACAGACGCAAAAAAGGTGTCGCTCAAATTAGAAGAAAGTCAGCGTAGGCTTAAACAAGCACAAACGCTCGCGCAGCTTGGTCACTGGGAGGCAAATACTGAAACAGGCGATTTATTTTGGTCTCCACAGATTTTTGAGATTCTTGGGTTTGAGCCCGATAGTTTTCAGCCTTCGACCAAGGCATTTTATGATGCCGTTCATCCAGATGATAGAAAGAGAGTGCAGGCGAGTGAAGAGCAAGCAAAGTTAACAGGCATACAAGATGTAGAGCATAGAATTGTTCGACCTGATGGCACAATACGCTGGGTACATGAGTATGCTCATGTTGTTCCGCAGCGTGACAATGCTGATAGCTCGGTGTTAATTGGCACGGTGCAAGATATTACAGAGCGAAAAGCGCTAGAAATAAGATTGATAGAACAGTCTAACACCGACGCCCTCACACAAATTTTTAATCGCCGCTATGCTATGGCCTTCTTGGAAAAGCGGTTCAATGTCAATCATGGCCTTTTGAATGACAATGAAGAATGCGCGGTTATTAGCTTTGATATTGATCATTTTAAGAAAGTTAATGACACATACGGTCATGCCGTAGGCGACAGAACGTTAAGGCTTATTGCACAAACAGTGAAAGAAGTGCTTCGTTCAGATGACGTGTTCGCCAGAATGGGCGGCGAGGAGTTCATGATAATTCTACCGGGGACAACCCTCAGCGAAGGCTACTGTTTAGCCGAACGTGTTCGGGAGTTGGTTGAATATACCGCCATTTCGACCCGCTCGGGCGTCACTCATATTACAGTAACGCTGGCGGTTGCTTCTTATTCAATGAGCGATTCGTCCGTCGAGGGTTTCTATGTACGACTTGATGATGGCTTGTATAAAGGGAAAAGAGAAGGGAGAAATCGAGTGGTATTAGTGGACAATGAAGAAGCTTAAAGTGTATAGCCCATCATAGCCGACCGCATTGAGAAATTTTCGTTCACTTCTTCGATAACGCCGGTGACAAAAAATCGAATCATCACCATGGATTTATCTTAAGAGCGTTGAACGTTAGACAATTTTGTTTCCGCTTGCCTCGCTGCTGTCACATCATTTGCAATTTTAAATATTTTCCGTATGTTTCCACCATTGCTGACAGGATCGCATATCGCCTCAAGCAAAACTTCATTTCTCTGTTTGTTGATACGGGAAAATGTTAGGGAAGATGATTCACCGATTCCTAGGTCGTGTTGATTTTTGTTGTTCATGTTCTCATCAACCCACATCGGTAACCACATAAGCGCAAAGCCAATGCCAAAACACTGCGGTAGTTTCTGGCTAACTTATCATATCGGGTCGCTACGACTCGATACTTCTTGATTTTCAACATTGCATTCTCGACTAAATGACGATAGCGATACATCGCACAATCAATATCATTGTTGCCTGTTTTACTGTTCCCTTTCCTGCTTTTTTTCTTGGCATAACGCCGTATCCGCATATTTAATGAGATCGTCAAGAAGGTGTCCACGCTGACAAATAATAATGCAGCATACATACTTTCGAGAGCTGGAAAATTGCAATCAATATGATGCCAGCCGATACAAGCGGGAAAATAGCATTCCGTGTAAACAAAAACGTGCACATCGCATCACAGACTATCTGAAACGGGTATTAACAGTTAGTTTGGCTGCACTAAGTGAAAATTGAGCACTCGTGCTTCCTCAAGTCAAGAGTTAGCTTTAATTTAACGTTTTCAATATACTTTGAAATATTTAGTGTTTTTAATTTTCTCGGGGTCAATTATGTCTCGCCGTAATCAAGCTATCATCGATGAAGAAGTGACGTTTTCTGATGAGGAAGAGTTAGTTTCAGTCACTGATAAGCGAGGGGTCATCAAATATGTTAACAGTGAATTTTGTCGAGTTGCTGGTTTTACCAGCGATGAACTTATTGGCAAAAACCATAACATAGTCCGTCATCCAGATATGCCAAAAGCAGCATTTGCTGACATGTGGTCAAAGTTACAAGCAGGAAAGTCGTGGCGTGGTGCAGTAAAGAACAGGTGCAAAGATGGAAGATATTATTGGGTTGATGCGTTTGTTACACCTGTTTTTGAATCAGGTGAACTGGCTGGATTTCAGTCGGTAAGGACGACACTTTCCCTTTCAGTTAAAACGCGCGCGGAATCACTTTACGCTCGCCTAAACAGTGGCGAACGTATTAAAGAACCCATGTGGTCTTCTCATCAGTTTCGGCTATGTGGTTTTATACTGTTGTCATTGATTGCTTTGCTTTTGTCTTTTAAATCACCGTATTTTGCCCTTCTTTTCCCTATTGCGACATTCTTTTGTTTTTATGCCGAGCTCATCAGAATACCAAGCATACTCAAAAAGATGTGTAATGAAAACGATAGCGTTTCCAGGCATGTTTACAGTGGCTCATCGCTTATTGATGTCATACATTTTAGGGAGTTGTTACATCAAGGTCGAGCGCAAACGATTCTGGGCAGAGCCAGTGATGGCGCAAAAATGCTATTAGAGAGTGCGGTGACTTTAACGCGTGCCTCTTCAGAAACGCAAAAGGGCGTAGAGCGGCAAACTCGAGAGCTTCATCAGTTGGCTGCGGCAATTGAAGAAATGTCTACGACTATTCGCGATGTGGCATCAAATACTGCCAGTACATCAGAGCGTGTTGATGCTGTACATGCGGAGTGCAGCAAAGCAACAGACTCAATGAAAAATACTATGGATGCCGTTACGGTTTTATCAGATGAGGTCTCTGTGTCTGCTCAGGCGTCAAAGGTATTAGCTGATGAAGCAGAAAAAATTGGCAGCGTGACGAAAGAAATTCAAGGTATTGCAGATCAAACGAATTTATTAGCCTTAAATGCAGCTATTGAGGCTGCCAGAGCGGGAGAGCATGGTAGAGGATTTTCTGTTGTTGCAGAGGAAGTGCGAGCGCTATCAACGCGCACCCACGATGCCACAGAACAAATCCATCATTCCATGGCAGGTATTAGGGAAACGTTACTTGCGTGGGCTGGAAAAATGCAACAGGGTAAGCAAGCGGCAGAGCAGTGTTTGTTAGACACTCAGGGAACCGTCAATATTATCAATAAGGTTTATGATGACGTCGCTACAATAGCAGACTATGCAACACAAATTTCAACTGCAGCCGAAGAGCAAAGTGTGGTAGCAGAAGAAATTAGTAGAAATGTTGTTAACGTTAATCACGAAGCGGACAATAACCTAGTGTTAGCTAGCAATGTGTCGGAACAATCGGACCAAATTACAAAACGCTCAGAGTCACTGGCTTCTTTACCACTCTCGTTCCGAGAATAGCGGTGTATCTTCAGTCCTATTGGTGGAGAGTGTTTTAGCTAGGGATATTAATGTTTAAATATAAAATAAAATATGACAGCGATGCATTCACGGTATTGGTTTCCGATGAGGCAGTTTATCTTCAGGAAAAACTTGATACTCTGCTAAATATACTAGGTGCTGAAGCCCTATTTATTGGTGTAGTTGGCAACCATAAGATCTCGACATTATTAATGGCTAGTTCTCGTGCCATTGAGCAAACAATTACATTTACCATAAATAATTCACATAACGACACAGCTGAAAGGGAAGCAAAAGATCCGAACCATATTCATTCTTCATCAATAATCTGCACTAACTTGCCTAACGAGATAGAGGTGAGTATGAATGCGCCCATTGCCAATGAAAACGCTGCTACTGTAGGTATGCTTATAGGGTGCTTTGCAGCTTCAGCCGATGTTGAGCCACTGAAAAAAAAGCTATTTGAAACCGTTGCAGAGCAATTGAGTGCTTACCTTCAAAAGTGCTTCGTAAATAAACAAACGACGGCACAGCTAGGACTGTTAAACGACATTCAATCTATCGCAAAGATTGGGGCATGGGAGTTTCACTATCACGCCAAAGACGTATTTTGGTCTGATGAAATTTACCGTATTTACGGAGTGTCAAAAAATCAATCACTCACGCCCAATGAAGCCATGGGCTTTTATGCGCCTCAATCGCAAGAAAAAATAAAGCGCGCATTTCACGACCTTACAACAAATCTTGAGGCTTATGATTTAGAGCTTGCTTTTACCGACGCCGGTGGCAATGCGAAGTGGGTGCGAACCACCGGAAACTCTGAGGTAGACCAACAGGGCAAACTGGTGCGGGTTTATGGCACATTTGAAGATGTAACAGAAGCAAGGCTGATATCTGCTCGCCTTAAGGAGCATTCCGAAACTCTCGAAAATATTTTGAATAACTTGAACGATGCAGTTATCACTATTAACTGCGAAGGCCAAATACGGCAGTGCAATGAGGTAGCAGTTAGGTTGTTCGGCTATGATAAGAATGAGCTAATAGGCGCGAATGTTGCCATGTTAATGCCACAGCCTTATGCCATGAAGCACGATAGTTACATGCAACACTACAAAGCAACGGGTGAGGCTAAGATTATAGGTGTAGGTCGGCAGCTCCCGGCTAGAAGAAAAAATGGCGACGTCTTTCAAATGGAGTTATCGCTAACTGAGTCGGTGGAAAAGGGAGAGAAACAATACATTGGGCTGGTAAGAGATATCACCGAGAGGCTTGAAGCTCAAGATGCCATCTATAATTTAGCATTTACAGACAATGTTACACAGCTTAGGAACAGTCAATGGTTTGAGCGTGAAGCGAAGGAACTAATGTTTGAAGCGATGCGAAAAAATCATTGCATTTATGCGGTGCTGCTCGACGTAGACAAGATGGCATCGTTCAATCAGCGCTTCGGCTTTAATGCGGGAGATAAGGCATTGAAGCAAATTGCCGACAAGCTGCAAACGGTTATTGGTAACGAGTACGCTATTTTCAAGTTTGATGCCGATGCTTTCATTATTTTATCCCGTCGCACCGCTTGTAAATCAGATACAAGTGCGTTTGGCGCTCATTTGTTGGAAAGTGCACTGCTAAACGCTAAAAATTATAAAATACAAATAGGCGACGCGCGCCACACACTCTCATGTTCAGCGGGAAGTGCTATATTTGACCCCAGTGAACATTCCTTTGAAACTATGCTAATCGTTTTAGAGCACGCATTACGAAATGCAAAGAAATCTGCGCCTTTTGGGCTTTGCCATCTGGCTAAAGACGGCATAAGAGAGTATGACAAATTTGTAGCACTACAAGAAAAAGTACATTCGGTGGTGAAAAACGGCGAGCTAGGTTTAGCGTTTCAACCTCAATTCAATGTTAGCGGAAATGTAGTGGCGTTTGAGGCGCTAGTTCGGTGGCACTCGCCAGACTTCGGTTGGGTAAGTCCCGCTGACTTTATTCCCATTGCCGAGGAAAATGGTGCTATTTATGTTATTGGTGAATGGGTGGTGTCGAGAGCATGTGACGCGCTAAACGAGTTAATCACTATGGGTATTCAAACTACGGTTGCTATCAATATCAGCGCGATGCAAATTGTTATACCCGAATTTTCCCTGTTTTTAATTCGAACACTAAAAGAAAAAAATATCCCTCCTCAGCTTCTTTTACTTGAGCTTACAGAAACAGCGCTCGTATCTGATATGACGCTAGTTCGCAATACTATGCATGAATTGGCAGAGCTTGGATTTCGGTTTTCTATTGATGATTTTGGTACCGGTTATTCGAGTCTTGCTTATCTCAAAGAATTACCTATTGCAGAATTGAAGGTTGATAAATACTTTGTCGATGACATAGACGATGACTCAGACAAGGCAGAGTTTGTGATTGTGGACGCCATTATTAATATTGCCAAGGCCCTAGGCGTACAATGCGTGGCAGAAGGTGTTGAAAATGAAGTGCAACGAAATTATCTATCTCGGATTGGTTGCGATATCTTCCAAGGGTATCACTTCTCCAAACCGCTATTAGATGAAGAGTGGAGGCGGTTTATTCGCTCAGCGCATTTTAGCTAAATTGTCTTCCGTTGCTAGTGGAGTTGAGCTTACTTACTAATATTGAGCGAATGGATAAGTGCGGTTAGCTTTTCTTAGGTAAAAGGCTTAGTGGTGATGTTATCGATACTGGCACTTTTGTTTCTCTGCATGAAAAGTGCAGGGAGCTAGGCTGCCAACCAGCCCAGATTTCACGTACAAGCGCCTACTTTTTCTACTGCTACCACGGTTACTGACTATCCTCAAAGAATAACCAACCCAGTCGGAATAAAACATTTAGCTTATATTACAGACCACCTTCAAACAGGTATTCCAAAGAAAGGCGTCCCTCATCCACCCCCGAGGTGCCCCTCTTGCTCAACTCGCGCGCGCCTTTGGCTGGTTTGGTAGGGCGGGTTTGCAGGGTAGATGCCACTTTGTTGTGTCCGCGGGTGGGTTTTATTGGTGTTTTTATGTGTAGGTGGTCTGTAAATATAATACAATAGGGGTATGTTTGATTGATAAGAAGATGTGGTCATGGTCAATGACTTTGCGCGCTTTAATGGTTTGCTCACGACTTTGGATGAGTTGTATGAGTCACTTTATAGTGCCATGCGGTTAGCACCTACTGCTTATTTTGCCAATATTGATGACGTCACCAAAGAGGACTTTAAAGCGTTCTCTGCCGGTGAGCTAATGCTTGGCCACCGCGATATGTTCAACGTCCAAGCGCAGATGCGTTGCCTTAATGCTTTGAAATGTTTTCATCGTTCTTCTCATGATATTTCAGGCCGGGTGGCGGGTAAGTACCCGGGTATTTTGCTGCTTGAGAACCATGACGACGTCATTGATACCATTATCGCGATTAACAGTACGAAGACGGCTATCAAACACTGCGTGCAGGATAGAAAGCCTGATGGCTCACACGGGCGCAATCATTTGCAGAAACACGAGTTCTTACATCAACACCGTGGCGCCGAAATTATCTCCTATCAGCTGTATCGGCATATCGATGTCATTAACTGTCGCCCTGATACGGATACCGCGCTTAAAAGTGTGAATTTCTATTGGGCTTACAAGAATGCTGACCAAAGGCTAACGCCTGAGCGCGCTGTGTTGTATCTGTATAACAGCAAGTCTGGTCTCAATGATACACAACTAAACGAGATAAAAGCGCGTATCATGGGCACACAGCACACCCACCGCTTTTATATACGTAAGACACGCAATGCATCGGTGAATTTGTCTCTCTACTATGGCGCGAGTGACGGTAAGCCAGTGGTAAATACCATTAATGCCGCACAGCCCGTTATTTTATGTAATTACGAGGATGTCCCCAAAATTCGTCCGTTAAGCGCGCATGTGCCGCAAAAACGTAAAGCGAATAGACAAGGGCATGCGTGGGAGTGTTTGAATGAAGCCATCAACCTCTATACGAGGCCGATTAGCGAGGCAGACAATAAACGTGAAGCTCATTTAGCGAAAATCTAACCTTGTTAGGTTACCGCGATGGGCGAATGTTGTTGCCTATTGCTGTGTTTATACTTTTGACTCCGCTTTGTTGACGAGGTGTTTAAGGTGCTGCCTGAGTTCGGGAAATTCCGTCCTGGCCTCATCTAAATAATCGTCAAAATACGGCGTAGCGGGATATCGCCGGCAATTTGCAGCCAATTGCTGCGCTAATAAGCTTTCTAACTCCTGAGGCGTTTTCCCTTTCATCGTCCAGCGTCTCGATTCTTTATACAAGAGGTCACTGTTCTCTTTAATCAAGCTTACTGCCGCCCTAAAAAGTGAAGCACCAGACACTTCACGCACTTCATCACTAGGAAGGAGTAATGAAAAATTAGCGATGGGAGGCACATCATCTT
The DNA here is from genome assembly GCF_022348315.1 of Alteromonas sp. MmMcT2-5. Lineage (NCBI taxonomy): Bacteria > Pseudomonadati > Pseudomonadota > Gammaproteobacteria > Alteromonadales > Alteromonadaceae > Alteromonas > Alteromonas sp. MmMcT2-5. Next base: position 24,955 of record NZ_JAKRFB010000052.1, read on the forward strand.
TCAACTTTACTGTAAAGTTATCACTGTATTCGCTATGAAGCGCCAAACCGCTCGCTGGACTCTTAATGGGTACTTTCGAGATGATATCGTTAAAGAAGATATCATTAATCAATCCAAACTTTGTCTTTGGACGGCTAATATACACTTCTGCAATGACATCCCCCTTTTTTACCCAGCTGTACTTGTTCGGCTTATAACTTACTGTGTCGGTACCACCAGCGTGTGTGAAGACGCTACCTATCAGGCTTGGCATAACAAGCACTTCAGTGCCAAAAGTAACGCCATTAGGTATAACGCCGCTCTCTCGTTTATCTTGCATCACAGAAGGACTCTCCCTCTAATATGTTTTAGACCTGTACCAAGCGTTCAATTACGTAAATCGGCAAACAACGAATTGGCCAAGGAACGGCTACTCACCAAATAACCATTAGGTTTCGGTGACTCCCATTTATTACACCTGTCACGTCTGCAGGTACTACGACTCACACGTTCATCCACGCAGTACTTCTGTGGCGATCGCTTTTCAGAAAAGGAAGGTATTTTTTTATAGACAGGGTATTTCTTGTTACCGATGACAACGACGGTGGGCTCATAAGGAAACCCCCAGCTGAATTCTTCAAAAGCATTGCAGTGAGGCAATTTGGGTCTGATTTGATAGTCTTCTGTATAGAATTGCTGTGTTGTCGTAGACCACCATCCTCTGGCTATCAAAAGCCCTTTGGTATAGTACCGAGGGTACACACTCTCAACAACATTGATCTCAACAGTATAATTACCATGCCTATCTTTTGCACCAGACGAAGATACTTGAGAAATACCTTTGGGTGACACCAGGTACATGCCGTCAATCGCGTCGATATTGGCCCTTACCGGTGAGGTAAATAAAAGCAGGATTGCTGTAAACAAACTTATTTTCATTTCGATGATACTCCCAATGTTTCCGAGAGCACTCGAGTAATACACCTAGCATGCATAAGATTATGCTAATTCACTTCCGTGCGAGCATTGATTGCTCAAAAAGCAACCCGATAAGACTGCCACATGCCTTGATAGACAACAAGGAATAAATAGTGATGCTTAAAATCGAGCTTTTCCAGGCGTTTGTTTTGGACATATGGTCAAGGCTCTTCAGGCAGGTTTAACAGCAAAGCACCTCACCACTTACAGGCATGGTTTAAAAGCCTGCGTGATTTTTTGAGTTTTTATGCTCCTAACTACATCTAACTGCCCACGATTGACTTCACAATTTAGCCTAATATTGTAAAGCATCATCGAGTCAATGAAGTTATGTTCCTCAAAGGGATATGCGGATGAATTCGAAAGTTATTAGATGAATACCAGATTACAAAGAAGGTTATGGAATGAACATATTAAAGACAACGGTGGCGCTGACGCTGGCAGGATTAATCTCAGCGTGTGGCTCAACATCAAAGCCCACTACCTTAGCTGACATTAACAACTATTCAGGCTCTTTCGCTGAACACCGCTCATATGCGCTGAACTTGATGGAAGCAGCAAAGCTCGGTGGGGCTAAGGACGTAAAATTAAAAGATAGTGATTCAGTTATCGACTTAGCAGAAAGTAATGCTTCATTTGGATTTGTAGACTCTCTAGGGAAATGGGATGGACTCCCCTCACAATCGGCATCGATGTGCCATGATTAAGGTAAATATCGTTAATCAATGAGGAGAGTCCATCCCATTTCCCTAAGCCTTTTTAAAAGAAGTCGGCGACTATACCTTTATCCATTTACTCATCGTTCTTAAGGAAAATTTTTCACGGTCTTTTTGGATGCATAAAATGACTGAGAGATATAAAATAAGAACTGCAAAAACATTATTGGGTACTTGGTTCAGAAATTGGCTGGCCAGCGGCCATGTCAATTTCTATCCATTGCAACGAAGGCAATTAAAGGTATAAAGAAGATAACTTTTTGTGTTTTCAAAGTGATTTCTGATTGTATAAGATGTTAAGGTGAAATTGTAAAATACCGCTTCGTCAATCATCTCAGCATCTGCTTCTGAAATTTCGAGAGCCCTCTATTTATTCGCTCCGCCAGTGCCGCACTTAAAACTTTTGAACCCACCGGATATTGATAGGTCACTAACATTTCCCCATCTATAAAAATAGCTTCAAGACCAGTCTTCACATTGTAAGTTTCCGCTATGTTGTGAGGCTTACCACCTTTAAGTGTTGGCCTACCAGATTTCCCGTCCAAAGGAAGTTTAAGCTCATGATTACCTTGGCCAACAATATACAGCCTAAAACTCAATGACTCTTTGTAATCTCCAGCAGGACGAAGTATTGACTTGCCTCGATCATTTTGGAAACTAAGCAAAATTCTGTTCTCTTTATCGCTTTGGTCTTTTCGAAATATTTCATCAATCCCACTAGCGGCCGCTAGAGCAGTAATCGATTCGGTACGCAGTAGCGAACCCAATAATGATTTGTTAACGCTGGTGGGTATTATCGCAGGTCACAACATTCAGGCTGAAGAGCTGCTTATCGCGATTAGAAATGAACTAATAGCAGTATCAAATTCCTAAACCCGGCCTTAAGCACCTCCGATAACAGGTGCTATAGTCCCCCCTGCCTCTCAGTAGTATCACAACGTTTCGCTTTGTTTACCTCCAGAACCACCGAATAACGGTGTGGAGGTAACGCCCTTTCTTTCTTGTCGCGTTCTCAAATATTCTTTATATAGAATAAATAATAATATTCTTTTTAGAGAATATTGAAAAATATGCAATATAAGGTATATTTATAAATATACTTCTTATGGAATATGTTGAGTTAACAATGAGAATTAAGACCCCAAAAGACGTAGGTCACTACATAGCATCTACACGCAAGGCGCTAGGGTGGTCTCAAACAGACTTGGCCACTAAAATTGGTAAAGACCAGCGCTTTGTATCGAGATTAGAGAATGACCCCACCAGCGTGTCATTTGGTACTGTGCTGATGGTTCTAAACGTTCTCAATATCAATATCGATATGACAAACCAAAACACTCATAAAACAGATGGGACAGCAGCAGCAGCTGGTGGACAGCGTATTCCCCAGAACGCCCCAAAAGGCGTTAAAAGCCCATTAAGAAAAGTGGAATCAGGTAAGTTTGTCAGTAAGCCAATGAGAACGCCGGTGGTTGTTAGTAAGAATAAAGCTAAGGAATAGTTATGGCTAAGAGGAGAAAAACTAACAATCTCTCAGTGGGCATCAATGGCCGGCACGTAGGTACATTCGAGCGCTATGGTGCCACGCATGCATTTATTTACGATGATGAGTGGCTATCCGCAGAATACGCACACCCAATTAGTCTATCGATGCCGCTTACCAAAAAGAAACACACCGGTGACCTGGTGCGCTTTTACTTCGACAACCTACTGCCGGACGACATAGAGATTCGTAAGTTAATTGTTGACCGTGTTGGCGCCTACTCTACAGACACAATGGATTTGTTGAGTGAGATTGGCCGTGATTGCGTGGGCTCTCTTTCTTTCACACCGGAACCCGTCGATGGGATAGACGAATTGAAGCTTGAGGCAATGAGTCATGCCGATATCGAAGCGCACCTTAGGAATACAGTAAGACGTAAAACACTGGGTATGGATGATGATGACGTATTCAGAATATCCCTTGCAGGTGCACAAGAGAAAACCGCGCTGACACTTCATGAAGGAAAATGGCATCGCCCTCTAGGTACCACTCCAACAACCCATATATTCAAACTGCCAATACATGATTTAGAAAACGGGCTAAAGCTAACAAACAGTGTAGATAATGAATGGTTCTGCCTGAGATTTATGCGTTACCTGGGATTCAACGTTGCACAAGCGGACATACACACTTTCGGTGACCAGAAAGCGCTGGTGGTTGAACGGTTTGATAGGCAACAAGGTGAGGACGGCCTAATATATCGACTGACTCAAGAAGACATGTGCCAAGCACTTGGTAGAGCTGGCCAGTCAAAGTATGAAGCAAATGGGGGGCCGGGTGCGAGTGAGATAGCCAATCTACTTCGCTTTAGTACTGATAGCGAAAATGACATGTATCAGTTCTTTCTTGCGCAATACGTATTTTGGCTGTTGATGGGTATTGATGGCCACGCAAAGAACTTCAGTGTTTACCTTGACCATACTGGCCATTGGCTCACCCCGCTTTACGACGTGATTTCAGCGCATCCATTCAGAAATCAATTCAGACGCAAGGAACTGCGGATGGCCATGAAGGTAATGTCTAAAAATAATCATTACATCTGGGCAGACATTCAAATGAGACATTGGAAATCACATGCAGCTAAGACGTTCTTAAATGATGAGTTGGCTATGGGTTACATTGAAGCACTTAACGCGGATGTTGATGTTGCTTTGAGTAAAACCTTTGCTGATGCATCTGAAGGCTTCGACAAAGAGAATGGGGATCTGATAGCTGAAGGCGTGTTGTCCAAAGTGAGAATATAAAAATGGGGGGCTATCCGGCCCCCACTAATGCAGTATCCTACTAGCTCTTACGCTTTATAGGGATACGCCACGCTTTATACCCATAATCATGAGCATCTAACATCTCTGTACTGTTTTTCTTGCGTCTAAAGCGACAAAACACGTAGTTACCTTCAATGTAATTACCACTCATAGCTCGAACCCTCCAGTAACGGTGGGTTTGTCACACACCAAAGGTTCAAACTCAGAATGTGTACAGATTTTGCCATATTTATGAGGACATGGCGTGTCCTTAAATCTTAATAAAGCCATTATCTAGCTCCTAACTTAAAGTAATTAGGAACTCATTGAAATCCTTATTAAAGCCGCCAGGGCCTGCAAAAGGTTCTATAAATATGTAATGTTGAAGTACAAATTTACTTGTTAACTCTCTTGATTTTTTATAGCCATTTACGATACTTTGAGCATGAAGATGTCCAATGCCGATTGATAATCTTCATGGGTCCATTTACTAAACAATGAGTCCCGATTCAGAGAGGCCAGTTGCCGCTGGCCTTTCGGTTCCCAACCCTAGAAAGTCACAGCGCTTACACCCTGCTCACATATCCTGCGTCACAAAACAAGATAGTGAGGTTTTAGTCGTATTGCGACCCAATTTCTGGTGGTATTTCAAGCACCTAAACTGGCACAAAATTTATGTTAGTAACAACTAACTTTTTAGCGTTATCCAAGCGTAAAATATCCGGATTGCAAGCGTTTTTATAAAAACACGACATATGGTGTTCAAAATTTAAGTAAAACAGCACATGTAGTGTCAATGCTTATGAAATCACGTTAAGTTCATAAGTGTAAAAGTAAACGGCTTAGTGGGTGGATGGGCTTTACAAGAATCAACAATACACCATAATGTCGACAGGGTGAGAGCATGAACGATTAAATATCGTTCAACGCTACCAAACCCGCCGCTAACACCTTTTCCAAATAATCAGTGCTACCATGCGCACGTTTCTGTTTCCGTGGCACACTCACTTTTC
>NZ_JAKRFB010000053.1:0-30288 GCF_022348315.1 Alteromonas sp. MmMcT2-5
ATTACGCTAAATAACTATGTACATGAGCCGTATACGAGGCCCGTATGTACGGTTCTGTGAGAGGGATGAGGCGGTGACGCCTCACCCTACTCGATGTGCGCGCTTATTAACAACTCTGCAGAAATGCATGTAACAAAATTACAACTATCTGCCGTAAAAGCCCCGTATAATCCATATTGTGTTGTTAAATTACATAAAGGCCTGCATATCCTTTGTTAACGGCGTGTTGCACAAATTTTATTGAATACGTATGCAGGCAATTGTGCAAACCCTAGGTCCTCTATAGCATTATGTGGACGAGATGTATTGTCATTTAATTGTCATAAGAACAACAAAAAGACAACAACTATAACCGTATGGGACACCCGTTTTATGAAACAATTTAAACCCAACCTAATTAAAGCTGCGCTTATTTCAGGCGGTATGGCGTTTGGTAGTGCACCAGCATTTGCACAAGATGCAAGCACTGATGCTGTTGACGAAGCAAACCTTGAAGTTATTCAGGTTAGCGGTATTCGCGGCAGCTTACAGCGTGCTCAAGCAATCAAAATGGATAACACCTCAATTGTTGAAGCGTTATCAGCAGAAGATATTGGTAAGTTACCAGATACCAGTATCGCAGAATCAATCGCACGTCTTCCTGGTGTAACCGGTGAACGTCGTAACGGTCGTACAAGTGGTATCTCTGTTCGTGGTTTTAACGAGAACTACGTTGGTACGTCACTGAACGGTCGTGAGCTTCTAGGTATGGGTGATAACCGTGGGGTTGAGTTTGACCTTTATCCAACGGAAATCATTTCAAACATTCTGGTATACAAAACACCAGAAGCGGGCATGACTACCCAAAATATCGGTGGTTCAATTGACCTTCAAACGGTTAAGCCTCTAACGGCAGAAAGCACGTTTACCGTAAACGGCACGTTCGAAAAGAATGCTGAAGACTCTCCAAACCCAGATTTTGACAACGACGGTCACCGCATTTCTGTAAACTTTGTCGATCAATTTGCCGACGATACCATTGGTTTAGCGTTAACTGTTGCGAGCATGGAGTCGCCGCGCCAGGAGCAATACTTCCGCGGTTGGGGTTATGCAGATGTCGGTTTTGATAGTGAACTACGTGATTTGGATTCAGTGGAAGTACCTGCTGGAACTGTAGTCCTTGGTGGACATGACTCATTCCAGCGCTCAGCGATGCTTGAACGTGATTCAATAGCGGCAGTGGTTGAATGGGCTCCAACTGATAAATTGAATATTCAGCTAGATGCTCTTTACATCGACTTTGTTGAAAATGATGTACGTCGAGGCGTTGAAGAAGGTGGCCCTGAGTGGGGCCCTAATCCGTATGTAATTACCGGTGTTGAAAATGGGCTTGTAACGAGTGGCTATACAAATGGCTTTTATAGTGTCGTTCGAAATGATGCGCGTCAACAAGATGCTGACTTAACAACGGTTGGTGTTAATGTCGAGTATCAAATTAATGACTCATGGACAGCAGAGCTAGACTACTCCACTGGTAAAGTAGAGAAAGAGATCATAGAGGTAGAGAGCTATTCTGGTGTCGGTCGTGCCGGTATTGACGGACGTCCCCTTACTGCACGCAGTTGGGAAATGACATCTTCTGGCGTACTGTTTTCTGACCACCCAACCATTGCACCGGTTGACCTTACCGACCCAACGCTTATTAGCCTTGCAGGTCCGCAAGCCTGGGGAGCACCACCTTTACTAGAGTCTGACGGACAAGACGGCTTCGTAAACCAACCGTTTTTTGAAGAAGAGCTTGATACCCTTCGTTTCGACGTTAAGGGTTATGTAGATTGGGGTGTGGTAACAGGCCTTTCTGCAGGTGTTGTTTACTCTGACCGCTCAAAATCTAAAGATAACAATGGTGCATATCTTACAGCGCCTTCTTATCCAGATGATGCAGCAATTCCCGATGTGCTAGGCGTAACGAACCTTGACTTTATTGGAATTGACGGCGTGTTAGCGTACGACTCCCTAGGACTTGTCGAAAGTGGTTATTACATTGAAAGCGATGCAAGCCGCGTTCAAAACGATCGCTTAGGTGATACTTACACCGTTGATGAAGAACTACTTACCCTTTACACCAAACTAGACCTAGAGATGGAATTTGGTGATATTTGGGTGCGCGGTAACGTAGGCCTGCAAGTAGTAAGTGCAGATCAAGAATCAACAGGTTTCTCTGCAACGTCTGATCGCGAAGGTTACACCATTGCTAGCCCTGTAACAGGTGGCGCAGACTACACAGATGTTCTTCCAACACTTAACCTTTCAGCAGAAGTGGCTGAGGGCCAGTTTGTGCGCTTGGGCTTGAGTAAAGTTATTTCTCGTCCACGTATGGATGATATGCGTCCAAACACACAAGTTACTTTTGCCTTCAATGATGGCCAAATCATAAGTGACAATATACAAAACGGCCCATGGGGTGGTAGTTCGGGTAACCCTGAATTGCGTCCACTTGAAGCAAACCAGTTTGACCTAGCTTATGAGAATTACTTTGCAGATACAGGTTATGTAGCTGTGTCGTTCTTCTATAAAGACATTAAAAACTGGCACCGTAGCACGTCAATTGTGGCTGATTTCACAGAGTTTTATATTCCTGAGCTACATCAGGGCTCTGAAGGTCAAACTCCTGTATTGTTCACAGGTCAAGTAAGCAGTGTATTAGATGGGTTCGAAGGCTTTGTTCGCGGTTACGAATTACAAGGTTCACTACCCTTTGACATGATCCACAATTCACTCGAAGGTTTTGGCTTGTTCGCGAGTGCAACCTTCATGGATGGTGAAGTTGACGCGGCACCTGGCCAAACTGAAACACGTATTCCTGGCTTGTCTGAAGAGTCGTACAGTATGACTTTCTTTTATGAAAATGCTGGCTTTGAGTTCCGTTTGGCTGCAACAAAACGTGATCAGTTCCTGACTGAGGAAAGAGGTACAAGTCTTGCGCTTGTTGATGCAACAAAGCAAGGCGGTACGCTTGTTGATGCACAAATTGGCTATGACTTTAGCGAGTCTGGTATCGAATATCTAGAAGGCCTACGTGTTACTTTACAAGCACAGAACCTGACCGATGAAGATGATATTCAAGCGTCCGCGGCTGACGGCCGTCAAATCACGCAGTTCCAAACTTATGGAACGAACTACTTGCTAGGATTTAACTACAAGTTCTAATTTCTTCGTGTGTGTAAAGCCACCTGCTGCTTTTTGTTTTAGCTTGTGCTAAAAGAGAGAGCAAATGGTGGCTTTTCTTTTTGTATGAAAGGAACCCTTCAAAATTTTTGGTACGAATTGCGAGAAGTTTATGCAAGATCCTCATAATAAACCGATAAAGCGTGTAGTGATTGCCGGCGGTGGAACGGCTGGTTGGTTAGCTGCATCATTAATGAAAAAGGTGTTGGGTAAAGCAGTTGATATTACTCTGGTTGAATCTGAAGCGATTGGTACGGTCGGTGTTGGCGAAGCTACCATCCCCCCAATACGCCTAGTAAACCAAGTGTTAGGTATCGACGAAGCACAGTTTCTTCATGATACTAAAGCAACGATAAAACTTGCTATACGGTTCGAAAATTGGAAAACGAAGGGTGAAAGCTACTATCACACCTTTGGTGCGCCGGGCAAAAGCATGGCGTTTTGTCATTTTCATCACTATTGGGTAAAGGCGCGCCAGCAAGGCCTAAAAGACGACCTGTGGGATTTTGACCTAAATTACCATGCCGCTGAATCGGGACGATTTGCGCAGATAAATGCCAAAGACCCAGTCGTTGAGCTACCTTTCGCCTATCATTTTGACGCCAGTTTATACGCTCAGTATTTACGAAAGCTGAGTGAAAATATGGGGGTTGTACGCAAAGAAGGTAAAATTTCACGTGTTCAACGTTTTACCGACAGCGGTTTTATTCAAGCACTTCACTTAGAAAGGGGGGACGTGGTTGAAGGGGACTTATTTGTTGATTGCACGGGCTTTAAGGGGCTATTGATAGAGGAAGCGCTGGGCGCTGGCTACGACGATTGGTCTCACTTACTTCCTTGTGATAGTGCCATTGCTGTACCGTCTGAGCGACATGAAAAAACCGCGCCTTACACGCGCTCTATTGCCCACGATGCGGGTTGGCAATGGAGGATCCCACTGCAACACAGAAATGGTAATGGCCACGTATATAGTTCACGCTATATCAGTGATGATCAGGCCTGTGACACCTTGTTGTCAAACTTAGATACCAAACCATTGGGCGACCCTAAACTGATAAAGTTTACGACGGGCAGACGACGTAAGCAGTGGTACAAAAACGTAGTAGCAGTAGGTCTATCAAGTGGATTCTTAGAGCCACTTGAATCTACCAGTATTCACCTCATTCAATCTGCAATTGTTCGCTTAATTCAGTTGTTTCCCCACAACGGCTTTGCACCGAGTTTGGAAACGGAATATAACAAGCAGTCTGAATTAGAGTTTGAACAAATCAGAGATTTTCTTGTTTTGCATTACACCGTAAATGAGCGAACCGATAGCGCCTTTTTCAATGACATGCGAAATATTACTTTGCCCGATTCCCTAGCACATAAAATTGCGTTGTTTAAAGAAAGCGGAAATCTGCTACGAGAACAAAATGATCTATTCCTTGAAAGCTCATGGCTACAGGTATTGTACGGTCAGGGGATCACTCCTAAGGATTATCACGGTTTGGTAGACAGTGTGCCTGAAGTTCAGTTAAATCAAATGTTAACAAGGTTATTGGAAATCAAAAAAGAGCCCATTGCTAAGCTGCCGACACATGACGAGTATATAAATGGGATGGTTGCAAAGTATAAACGCGCAATGAGTTGAATAATTTCATATGGTTAGAAGTGCTGCGAACGAACGCATTAGCTAACTAAACAGGTAAAGGATAAAGCAGCCAAAAGGCTGCTTTATTCGTTTTTAAGGATGAATTGTTACAATTATGCTGGTTTTTTACTGGTAAATTAAAAATATGTTGCGCCGATGTAAATGAATACGTATGCATAGCATTGCTCCCTTTTTATACAAAACAGTAGTATTTGGTGTTGAACCATAAGAGGCATTTTTGGGGGTGGTAGTCCTAAAAGTGTCGATAATAAACAAGGAATGGGACACCAATGAAAACATTCAAACCCAGCACTATCATGGCGGCCTTGATAAGTAGTGGGGTCGCGTTTAGCGCAGCTCCTCTTTATGCCCAAGAGTCACCAGACACCTCAATAGACGAAGTTGAACGACCACAAGAAGATACCCTAGAGCGTATTGAAGTACGTGGTTTTAGTACCAGCTTGATCCAATCACTAAACCAGAAACGCTTCTCCGATACGGTTTCTGAACAAATATCTGCAGACGATTTGGGCGGACTTCCCGATGTGTCGATGGCGGATGCACTGACCCGCTTGCCGGGTATCTCTGCGGTAAGAACCGGGGGGCAAGCCGCGCAGATAAACATTCGTGGTCTATCCGGTGACTTTGTGTTTTCTACATTAAACGGTAGAGAGCAGGTATCGACCAGCGGAAGCCGGGCAATTGAGTTTGATCAGTATCCTTCAGAGCTTATTAGTGAGGCGGCGGTTTATAAATCTCCCAAGGCATCGCTTATTGAGGGGGGTATAGCGGGTACGGTAGAACTTAAAACTGCATCACCACTTGCCATTGAAGAGCAGCATAAATTCAGCGCCAACATGCGTGGCATGTACAACGATAGAGCGTCAGAGGTGAGTGATGCTACAGAGTATGGACATAGACTGAGTTTTTCATATCAAGGTAAATTCCTTGACGATACGCTAGGTGTATCACTAGGTTATGCTCGTTTATTCCAACCGAGCGTTTCTACTCAATTCATTGGTTTAGCTTATAACGGTCAAGTTGATGTAGACGGACTTGAAGGTGATATAGACGGGCCAGCAGATTGCCCCAATTGTGAACTCATTTCAGAAGGCTTTGAAATGCAGCACAAGGGCGGGGAAGAGACTCGCGATGGTTACGTTGCCGCGTTTGAATGGGCACCTATCGATACCTTTACACTTAAAGCTGATGCTTTTATCTCGAAATTTGACTCCGAAGCCTTTGCACGTGGGTTTCGCGTTAATCTAGGTGGAATAAACGCTGGTATAACTAATCCTGTAGTAGTAAACAACAGCGTAATTGGCGGCACATTTTCTCGTGCAGACAACAGCTTTACCCGTGTTGAGTTGGTAAACGACGACAATCAAGATTTCGACAGTGTTACCAACTTGGGCGTGAATGCTAGTTGGGAGATATCGCCAGATTTAGCGGTTCAGTTTGACGTCTCCCGCTCAAGTGCTGAAAGCGACTTTAGAAACGGCTTACTGTGGTCGCTTGTTGGCGAAGACGCGACAGCGGCAAACCCCGTGTTCGACGAAAACGTTCAAATTTCTTATTTGCTCAACGGACTAAACTTACCTGATATCGGTTTTAATCAAAGTGATGCTTTTACAGACTTAGACCGTGTAATGGTAAGTAAATACGGTATTTATCCGTATGAAAACAAAGATGAGTTAGACGCCTATCGCGTAGACTTCCAATATTATGTCGATGTGCCAATCATTTCAGGCTTTGAATTTGGTTATCGTTATTCAGACCGGGAATATAACAATGACCGCTCTGTGTTTGAATACGGAAACGATAGTGCATTCTCAGTAAGCGAACCGCCACTTCAGTTAACTTCTGATATGGTCGAAGAGGTAAATTGGAGCGGTGATTTTGGTTATTTTCCAAGTTATCTTTCCGTTGATCTAGACAGTGCACTTAATGCTTGGTTTCCAAACGGTAGGCCACACCCTGTTCAAACGTGGGGACCTGGCGCTGCCGGCGTTATTAATGGTCCAGGTACAGGGCCAGCTACTGCGTGGACGCTACAAGAAAGTGGCGATGTATTTGAAACTGTGAATTCTGCTTACTTGATGGCAAACATTAATACAGAAATTGGCAGTATTCCTGTTACAGGTAATGTTGGTGTTCGTTACATTAAAAGTAAACAAAGTTCAACGACGCTACAGCGTGCTACTCAATTAATTGAAGACCTTGAGACCGGAACATCGGTTGAAGTTAGTGACCCTACGGCTGGTGCACAAAACATTACCGATGACGTAGGGTTAATTAATAACTTTTATCGCCCAGCGTTGATAAGTCACGAATATTCTGACGTTTTGCCTTCAATTAACCTGAACTTTAAACTTACAGATGACACGCAACTTCGTGTAGCTGCTGCAAAAGTGATGGGCAGAGCGCCAATAAACCGTTTTGCCGCAAATGCGTCAACCACTATTGAAACGGTTACCGCTTTTCAAGACCGAGACTCGGGTGAAATTACGCTTTCCAACCCTACGGCAAGGGTTAGTGGTAGCGCCCGTAACAGCCCTTATTTAGAGCCATTCTATGCAACTCAATACGACGTTTCGTGGGAGTATTATTTCTCAGATACGGAAGGCGCATTAGTTGTCGCTGGCTTTTATAAAGACATTGAGTCGTTCGTAGAAGACATTGAAATAGAGCCTTATGATTTTGAAGCAAACGGCATTGTAATTCCTGATAACGTAAGCGTGCCGGTTTACTTGACGCCAGAGTTTGCAGGACAGGAAGCCGAACTAGCGCTTGATGAAAATGGCGACCCCATCTTTATTACCGTCCCTACTGAAAATGGTAGCTACAGCACAGCCGTAAACAATGCCGAAGGTGGCTATATTCGCGGTTTAGAAATCGCCTATACGCAAATTTATAGCATGCTGCCTGGTATGTGGTCAGGCTTAGGCGTTAGCGCAAGTTACTCTTACACCGAAAGTGAAATTCAACGCACGCTAGGTGATGACGTGTATGCCGCTAACTTACCAGGTCTTTCTGAAAACGTTGCTACGCTAACCGTGTTTTGGGAATACGAAGGTTTTGAAACTCGCTTGTCTAGCCGATATCGCGACGCATTTGTTTCGCAGCAAGTAGCGGTAAACGATCAGGTGGTTAATTTTGATGAAGAATTGGTTATTGATTACCAAGCGTCGTACGAGATTAACGACAATTGGAGCGTACTATTTCAAGTTAACAACCTAACAGACGAGCCAACGAAGAGCTATTTCTCATCAGAAGAGCAAACCGGCACTATCCAATACTTTGGTACGCAATATTACCTAGGGATGACATATCAACTATGAAAAACAGCATCTTAGGTAATTTATTTAGCAACACGAAGGAATATTCGGTTGCCAAAAGTAGCGAAAAAATTCAGGAGAATTCTATGTTTACTAAAAAAAGAGTAGTGCGCGCTGCGTTACTCGTAGTAGGCGCATATACACTTGCAGGTTGCGGTGGCTCGGGCGTAGAGTCGGGCACGAACGATCTGCTTACCTGTGAGGTGCCAAATGTACCTAATTCAACCGGTACGGCTTGTGAACCGCCACCACCTATTCAATGCGATGCGCCGCTCGTACCTAATGCAGCGAACGATGCATGTGAAGCCGGTGCTGATCCAAGTTTACCTGCACCTGTATTTACCCCTTCATCTAATCAAGCTGTACTTTATTATAATCGGGCTGCTGTTGACGCTGATAACTCAAGTAACGATGCAGCTTATGAAGGCTGGAGACTACATACTTGGAACAATGACGAGTGTGATGCTTATGCTGACGCAGACACGGATTGGGCCAACGGTCGCATTCATAGCGGTATCGATCCTAACTATGGTGCGTATTGGATTCTAGACCTTAAAGAAGGGTATGGGAGCTGTCACAATTTCATCATCCACAAAGGCACTGACGATGCCGGAAAAGAAATGGGGGGCGGAAACTTCCAGGGTTCTTTAGTACAAGATGATGAAACATTTGTACGCATGAATTTTACCCTCTCTGGCGAGGCAACCATATTCGAGTTTCCTATCATGTCTCTTGGTCCTCAGCCTGTTGATATCGAGGGTTTTGGCGCGCATTGGTTAGATGCCAACACTATTTTATGGGACGTACCTGAAACCGTTTCAGAGGTGAAACTTCACTATTCAGCACAGGCTGACTTAGAGAGTACGCTGGAAGAGGGTATTAACGGTACTCAAGTAACTTTAATGAGTACAACACTTACCGAAGAGCAATCTGCCCGTGCGCCGCACTTATCTGCTATGCAGGCTTGGGAAGGCGACTGGTCGGTTGAAGATGCTAAAACCGTGTTGACGACACAAGCCGTAGTAGGGGGTTACGATGCTGACGGTGCGCTTGTTGTTGCGACCGGGATCCAACTGGCTAACGGAATAGACGCACTATATACGCTCGGTGAAGACGATGCTGACGAAGCTCAACTTGGTGGTATCTACTCTGATACAGGTATTACTGCCGCATTGTGGGCGCCTACTGCTTCAAATGTTGATCTTCTGATTTATAACGACAACAAGACATTAAGCCAACGTATTGATATGGTTCGCGATGATACGTCTGGTGTCTGGCGTCATGAAGGCGATATGTCCCTTGACCGTCAGCTTTACCGTTATGAAGTTACCGTCTATCACCCTATTTCGGGGAATGTAGAAACGCTGCTTGTTACAGACCCATATTCTGTGTCACTAAGCACAAACGGCCGTTTCTCTCGCTTCGTAAATCTAGCTGATGATGATTTAAAACCTGAAGGGTGGGATTCTCACACCATCCCTACGGTTGAAAATTACGAAGACGCAGTTATTTACCAAGGTCACATTCGTGATTTCAGTGTGCGTGATATGTCTACTTCTGAAGAAAATCGAGGTAAATACCTTGCCTTTACTGAAGAGGGCACAGCACCGGTTGAGCACCTTAAAAAGCTTGTTGATGCAGGGCTTACTTACTTCCATATACTTCCAGCAAATGACATTGCAACCATCGATGAGGATCCAACAAAAACGGTAGATTTATACGATACGGTAGGCAAACTGTGTCGCTTAAATAGCAGTGCTGCGGTATGTGAAGAAGAAAGCGCTGATGCATTGCTAATTGACGTTTATAACGGTTACGATCCTTTATCTCAAGCGGGTAAAGCTCAGCAGCTTACTAATGATTTACGCAATCTAGATACATTCAACTGGGGCTATGATCCTCATCACTTTAACGCGCCGGAAGGCAGCTATGCGTCGAGTGCAGAGGGAGTAGAACGCATTGTAGAAATGCGCGCCATGATCCAAGCACTTCACGAGATGGGGCTACGTGTTGCACTTGATGTAGTCTATAACCATACCAATGCGTCTGGTGTTTTCAGTAAGTCAGTATTAGACAAAGCGGTACCGGGCTACTATCACCGTTATGAAGTGGATACGGGTGCGATTGTTCGTGAAACGTGCTGTGATGACACAGAGCCTCGCAATGTCATGATGGAAAAGTTCATGGAAGATTCGCTGCTGATGTGGACTGAGCATTATAAGTATGATTCATTCCGTTTCGACATCATGAGCCAAGCTACAAAAGACACTATGGTACGCTTGCGTGATGCAGTCCAAGCTATCGATGCTGACAACTATTTCTACGGTGAAGGCTGGACTAAAATAGACCGCGGTTACGAGCAAGCGAGCCAGCTCAATATGGCCGGTACTGAGATTGGTACCTATAACGACCGTATTCGCGAAGCTATTCGCCAGGGCGCTATCTTTAGGCCGGAAGATGAAGGGCTATTAAGCGCGCAAGACCGTGTAAAAATGGGCATGATCGGAACGTTAAAAGACTATGTTTTGGAGACGTCTTCAGGCAGTGCAGGCGCTACCAGTAACTTAGGCGGCTATGCAGAAGATCCTGCGGATATCATTAACTACGTGTCGAAGCACGATAATGAAACACTGTGGGATCAGTTAAACTACACGCTTCCACAAGATATTACTCTAGAACAGCGGGTTCGTGCCCAAAATGTGGCAATGGGTATTAATCTTGTGTCTCAAGGTATTCCATTTTTACAAATGGGCGGCGACATGCTTCGCTCAAAATCAATGGATAGAAATACCTATGATGCGGGCGACTGGTTTAACTACGTCGACTTCACCTACGAAACGAACAACTGGAACGTAGGTTTACCGTTGGCACAAGACAACGAAGCCCGTTGGGAAGAAATGGGTGAATTCATTTACAATCCAAATCGCACGGCCTCAATGGCAGATATTATGTTTGCCTCTGATGTGTTTGCAGAATTGCTTAATATTCGAATGACAAGTCCGCTGTTTAGATTAACCACCGCTGAAGACATCATCGACCGTATAGGTTTCCACAATATTGGTGAACGCCAGCAGCGTGGTCTTATAGCGATGAGTATTGATGACGGCATATCTGAAAACAGCGAAGTACCTCGCCAAGATTTAGACATAATGAATGATGCGGTTATGGTGCTAGTGAATACAGGGTATGAAGATAAGTCTATCACGGTAAACACAGCAACAGGCTTTTCGCTTCACGCCACACAAATGAATTCTGTCGATGCAGCGGTACGCGGCGCCACATTTGTAGAAGGTGAAGATGGTAATGGAACCTTTACCGTTCCTGCACTAACTATTGCTGTGTTCGTAAAACCACAGTCTGGAGCGCAAGGTTATGGTCTATCAGCGTATGCCACGTCTGGTGCGCCTGATGTTGTTCCTTACGGCGACACCATCGCTTACCTGCGTGGAGATATGAATGGTTGGTCAACGGATGATGCATTTACCTATCAGGGTGACGGTAAGTACACCGTAATAGCTATACTTGAAGGTGGCGTTACATATGGATTCAAATTAGCATCTGAAGATTGGAGTACAGTGAACTTTGGCGCAGCGGATGGTGAAGAAGGTACAGTGATAGCGGGCGAAGAAAAGGTTCTTGCACGTACTAATACCAACCTTTCATTTACACCAGCGACGAGCGCGACCTATCTGTTTACTATTGATGCGACTGATAGCGAAGCACCAATCCTTAAGGTTGAGAACGAAGAGCCCTATGTTGGCACACCAGTGTATCTTCGTGGTGCAATGAACGACTGGGGTACGGCAGAGGAGTTTGCGTACCAAGGCGGACGTATTTACACTTTCTCTCGTGATGTTGAGCCAGGGACTTACGAGTTTAAGGTTTCTTCAGAAGATTGGAGTACCGTGAACTTCGGTGCGATATCAGCCGATGATTCAGATCGCAACCTTGCGCCTGGTCAGACACTGGGACTCGCCGCCACTAACGACAATCTTATTTTGAACATTGAAACCGCAGACCGCTATGTGTTCGTATTCAATGTCACTGATTTAAATGCGCCAACCATTGGTGTATTTAAAGAAGCGTTTTGGGGCGACAATCAAGTTTATATCCGTGGTGGTATGAACGGCTGGGGAGCGGTCGATATGTTTGAGTATCAAGGAGAAGGTGTTTATACCGCAGACATTGAGTTGAGCGCAGGTAGTATTGAATTCAAAGTCGCTTCTGAAGACTGGTCGACAGTAAACCTTGGCAACCCGAACGATGCAGCAAGCAACGTAGTAACGCCTAGCGAGCCGAAAACACTTGGCGCAAGTAACAATAATTTAATGATTGAAGTTGCAGAGTCTGGTCTATACGAGTTTAAGGTATCTGGCCCTGATGGAAATGCACCTACGTTAACGGTTACGAAAAAGTAAGACCGAATAAACGCTAATTTGGTAAATTTCTAATAAACCAAGATTTAAAAACCGCGACGTAGTTCGCGGTTTTTTGTTTTTGGCATATCTCTTGATTCTCTAGTAGTATCACCAAGAAAATAGTGGTCGTACCAGAGTGGTTGAATTTATTCAAAAGGAGATGAAAATGAAACGCGCACTTGTTGTTGAAGGTGGCGCTATGCGCGGAGTTTTTGCAGCAGGCGTGTTAGATAAATTTATGGAGCATGACTATCATTCGTTCGACTTCGCGATTGGTGTTTCAGCTGGCGCAACGAATCTTTCAACCTACGTGTCGAAAATGCATGGACTTAGTAAAACCATCATCACGCAATACGCCACAAAAAGGGAATTTTTTAGCCCGCTTCGTTTCATAAAAGGTGGGCACATGACAGATGTTCATTGGCTATGGCATCACTCTAAACAGTCCATGAATATTCCTGCACCAGGTGAAAAAAGCAGCATGCCACTGTATGTTGGGATTACTAATGCAGAGTCAGGTGAATGTGAATATATACAAGCCACCAAAGATAATGTTGATGATTTAATGGTAGCTTCCTGTGCGTTGCCAACTGCATACCGAGACGAAATTTCAATAAACGGTACGCGATACTTGGACGGGGGAGTGGCAGATGCAATACCTGCTATCCAAGCATACAAAATGGGTGCGAAGGATATCACGGTTATTCTTTCTCAACCGTTAGGTTTTACAAAACCAGAAGTAAAGTCTGTTTGGCTAATGCAAAAGATGTATGGCAACCAGCCTGCGCTACTCGATAAGATGTTGCAGCGTGCCGCCATTTATAACGAAACGTTAGCTTTTCTCAATAACCCACCTGACGACTGCACAATCCGTGTGATAGCGCCTGATGAAGCTTTTTGCGTTAAGCGTTTAACTATGGATAAGAAGAAGTTATTGCGAGGCTACGGTCAAGGGCGGCGCATGGCAAGACGCTATCTTAAACATTGCTATGAGAATTCAGTGGAAAGACAGCGTAAAAGCGCATAGCTACCGAACTGATTTTTTCTTTCTGTACAAAGCCTGTATGCAAATCGCAACAAAAGGCTTATAGAGCTTGGTTTTTTTTCCAAGATTTTTTTATTTTAAATAAAACTCTATTTTTTCAGTGTCTTACTCTGTTTCAATTTGGCAACAGTTTAAGATTAAGTTACTGGTTCATACTTCTAGTACCAACCTCACACATCGTGAATCGTTGATTTTGGCAACGTTATTTCCCTTACATCGCTCACAACTAGTGCTGTTGCCTTCCCGTTTGAACACAAGTTGCCATTTTTCCTATTTTAGTAACATTTTGAAAAAAATGAATTTTATCGAGTTTATGAAGCTCTCTTGTGTAAACTTTGCAGGCAATGTGTAATATTTTCATTAAACTGGTCTGCATCTTGCTGAACCGGTGACAATAAACGCTGTTTTTTATCGATGCGAAGATTTCAGATGGTTCATCTATCTCAACATTAAATACTTCTTAAAAAAAAGGATCGAGTAAATAGGCCATACTGTCACATGTTATTAAAATATAGAAATTATAATCGACCACGCTTTGCAATATCACGTGCTTCTCGATAAGAAGAGGAGACCAATGCTCATTGGCAGAAATGCCTATTGGCATAGGTGAATCGCGAGTTCTGTGTCTACCGCTTTTTTTGATAAGTTTAATCATACTTAAGGCTAGTTTACGCTAACCTGTCTAGAAGCGTGAGAAAGAACGTGGCAATATCAAATGCTGAATAAAAAATAAAATAAATATAAACGTGCAAATTGCGAATCAGAAAATGTCAATTGGGTTGATAAACCCGAAAAATCCCGTAAATGTTGCTTCTATACTGCGAGCTGCAGGTTGTTATGGTGTGGCCAGCGTTTTTTATACTGGTCAGCGCTATCGATTTGCTAAAGATTTTAATGCGGATACGAAAGCGTTTCATAAAGTCATTCCGACCATTGGGGTCGACGACTTAAAAGAAGTAGTGCCTGAAGGTGCGTCAGTCGTAGCGGTTGAACTGGTAGAGGGTGCTACACCACTACCTTTGTTTGAGCACCCGAGCAATGCGTTTTACTTGCTAGGTCCTGAAGATGGCAGTATTGGCGAAGACGTTTTGTCTTGGTGCGATCATGTTGTCTACGTTCCTACTTTTTCATGCATGAATTTAGCGGCCACAGCAAATGTGTTGCTGTATGACCGTCTGTCAAAGTCTGATTACGTAAGTGGGGATGCACTTATCAGACAAAGTAGAGATACGAATAACAAATCTAAGATTAAATAGTAATTAAATAACTAAGGCTGTCGTTGCGAACAGGAAGTTACCCACAAGCCTAATAATAAATTAAATCAGGGGAGCTTTGCGTTGAAGATGAGAACAATGAGCGCAGTTCGAGCGTTTAATGGCGCCGTGTCTAACAAACTGAGTCGACTACCACAAACATTTTCTAGGGTACTCCCTAGTCGTTTCTCACTCGAAGAGAGTATTTCTAATTTCTTCTTTAGCCGTTACGAACTTGTGATTGCTAACGAAGAAAGTGAAAAGCAGGTGAGTTATAAAACGCGACACAAAGTGTATTGTGAAGAAATGAACTTCGAGCAGAAAAATGCCACTGCATTAGAAAAAGACAAGTTTGATGATCGCGCGATCAATTGCTACATCAAGCATTTGCCAACAGGAGAGTGTGCAGGCACGATAAGGTTGGTCTTGCCAACTGAAGCTGGCTTGGCACTTCCATTAGAAGAAAAGTGTGCGGAAGTAATTGGCGATGGTGCATTGCTACCTTCAAACTTGTCTCCACAAAGCGTCTGTGAAATCTCTCGCCTTGCAATACCGAGAGAATTTAGAGTGCGACAGTTACGCTCTAAAATCCTACCCTCTGAAAAAATTGAAAAAGTTAAACAAAAGAAAAATGTTCCATTTAACGTTGAGCATTTTCCTTATCTTTCAATTGCGCTGTACTTAATGGCAACGAGTGTGTGCCTTCATTTAAACGTTAAGCATGCCTATGTGCTAATGGAGCCTAAGTTAGCAAGAAGAATGAAGGCATTCGGTATTCATTTTAATCCAGTAGGTGAAGCTATTGAATTCAATGGCAAACGTATGCCATATAGATTGTCACCGCACGTACTGCTTGATGATTTAGCAAAACCACTAAAAGGTTTTCACAGAAAGATTCATTCAGAACTAAATAGTGCGTTACAAGCTATTGGCGATGTGGCCGTTCCCACCATTGAGCACACTCGAAAGCCGCTTCGCATAGCCCATGCAGCATGACACCATGCTATCTGGAATACTAAGCCGCCTCGTCAGGCGGTTTTTTTATGTTTGAATACGTATGCATGTTTTTTAACATCCAGTTAACGCGTATCCTGTTGGCATAATTTACGTTTATCACAATGATTACCATGCCAAATTTCCAATTTCGTTTTTGTCTTAAACCCTTGTCAATTGCTATGCTGTCAATTGGATTAACAGCGTGTACAGGGCCGACCTCTCCAGTGAATAATCAAAAACCGGTGATCAAAGACGCTAGTCTGAAACCATTTGGTCAAAGCGGCGAAAGTTCGACGCTAAACGATTCGGCTGAAAGGCAAGGTAAACCGGTCGTTTATCAAGTTTTTACTCGCTTGTTTGGAAACACGAATACAAATAACCAGCCTTGGGGCACAATTGAGCACAATGGGGTAGGTAAGTTTAGTGATTTTACTCCCGAAGCGCTAAAGGCCATAAAATCTTTGGGAACCAGTCATATCTGGTATACCGGTGTGCCGCACCATGCGGTGATTAATGACTACACTGATTTTGGTATTTCAAACGACGACCCAGATGTAGTGAAAGGCAGAGCGGGCTCTCCCTACGCAGTTAAAGATTACTACAACGTTAATCCAGACCTAGCCGATGATCCAGCCAAGCGTTTAGAAGAATTTGAAGCGCTAATTGCCAGGACTCACGCAGCGGGAATGAAGGTTATTATCGATATTGTGCCTAATCATGTCGCCCGTGATTACCATTCACTTTCTGCACCTGAAGGTGTAAGTGATTTCGGCGCGCACGACGACACGTCTGTTGAATACGCCCGTGATAACAACTTTTACTATGTAGTAGGTGAAGCGTTTCAAGTGCCCACAGCTGATAACTATCAACCTCTAGGTGGTGAAAAGCATCCACTATCTGACGGTAAGTTCGAAGAGTTTCCAGCAAAATGGACAGGCAACGGTGCTAGAGCTTCGAAACCGGATATAAACGACTGGTACGAGACCGTAAAAGTGAACTATGGCGTGAAGCCTGACGGCACTTACGACTTTCCAGTTTTACCTGAAGAGTACAGTGATAAGTCTTTTGAAGAACATGCCGCATTTTGGCAAGGAAAAGACGTACCAGATTCGTGGTATAAATTCAGAGATATTGCACATTATTGGATAGATAAAGGTGTCGACGGTTTCCGCTACGATATGGCCGAAATGGTGCCTGTTGAGTTTTGGTCGTTTCTAAATAGCAGTATTAAACAAAAGGCACCTAATGCGTTCTTGCTAGCGGAAGTTTATCAACCAGATAAGTATCGCGAGTATATCCACCAAGGCAAAATGGACTACCTTTACGACAAGGTGGGTTTCTACGACACATTAAAAACGATTATGCAGGGGAGTGGAGAAGTAAGCAAACTGGTTACTATTCATGATGAAATCAATGATATCGCCCCGCATATGCTTCATTTTTTAGAAAATCACGACGAACAACGTATAGCCAGCCCCGACTTTGCCGGTAGTGCCCAGAAAGGTAAACCCGCGCTCGCAGTGAGTGCGCTTATTAGCAGTTCGCCTACGCTGTTGTACTTTGGTCAAGATGTGGGTGAAGACGGTAGCGAGGAGACTGGTTTTGGAGATCCAACACGTACGTCAATTTTCGATTATGTAGGTGTTCCTGCCCATCAGCGTTTTATGAACGACGGTAAGTTTGATGCAGGGAAATCTACCGAAGATGAAAAAGCACTTCACCAATTTTACCAAGACGTGATGGCTATTGCTGCCACAAACCCTGCAGTTACAGGTGAATATCAAAGCCTACACGCGCTCAATCTTGATGTGAAAGATTCAGCCTATACTGAGCAGCAATTTGCTTTTGTGCGCGCGCAAGGTGAGCACGGATTTGTGGTTGTGGCTAATTTTAACGATAAGCCTACAGGTGCAATGAAGCTTGTTGTTCCTTCAAATGTTTTTGGTGAAGATAGCGATCGGATCACGCTAGCGCCTATGCTTTCTCATGAAGGCATAACACTAGAAAAAGAGGGCATTTACTACAACGCTTCGTTCTCATTGGAAGGGCTTGAGACTAAAGTATTCGCCTTCTAATTAGGTTTTATCACATGCTGCTGAGTTAACGCGAAACACCATGTTTTTTTACATGGTGTTTCGTGAATACGTATGCAGAGCATTGGTCAGATCGGACGGGCAAGGTAGTATCTCATCACCATCTTGTACTTAACGTATTTTTAACATGGGGTTGATGTGCCAAAACGTAATCGTGTAACTAATGACAGTGGTCATAAAAAAATCCAAAAGCGCGCAATTCCGCTTCTCCTCAGCTGTATCACTACATTTCCTTTGTTCTCAGTTCAATCATCTGCAAACAGTGGCATTGATGTTTACCCGCCGAATTGGTGGGTTGGTATGCAAAACAGTAATGTAGAATTGATGCTTTATGGTGATGATGTTGCCGATGACACTGTTTCAATAGCGAAAGGCGATGTAAGCGTTAAGCATAGCCAAGCCCTTGATAGTGAAAACTATCTATTCGTAACGCTAGACACGTCGAATGTTAGTGCCCAAGAACTCGTTATCAGGCTTACTGACAGCGATGGTACGACCCGTGATTTAACTTACACGTTAGAAAAAAGAGCACAAGGCTTAGCGTCGCGCGAAGACTTTGGGCCTCAA
Source organism: Alteromonas sp. MmMcT2-5 (assembly GCF_022348315.1). Lineage (NCBI taxonomy): Bacteria > Pseudomonadati > Pseudomonadota > Gammaproteobacteria > Alteromonadales > Alteromonadaceae > Alteromonas > Alteromonas sp. MmMcT2-5. Next base: position 18,551 of record NZ_JAKRFB010000053.1, read on the forward strand.
GATGCTATTTATCTTATTGCCCCCGACAGATATGCCAATGGTAATGTGGAAAATGATAATGTTAAGGGTTATGGCGATCCCGCAGACCGTTCATTCAAAGGTGGTCGCCACGGTGGTGACATTCAAGGTATTGTTGATAACCTCAACTACATTCAGGATATGGGCTTTACTCAAATATGGACAATGCCCATGCTCGAAAATGCCATGGATAAATACAGTTATCATGGCTATTCCACCACGGACTACTACAAAATAGACCCTAGATTTGGTTCCAATGACGATTTTATTGCGTTAAGTACTGAAGCTAGATCAAAGGGTCTTGGCATTATAATGGATATGGTACTTAACCATATAGGCAGTAATCATTTATGGATGAAAGATACGCCGTCACACGACTGGATCAATAACAACGGTAAATTTGTAGGGACAACCCACAAGCGTGAAGCTCTTCACGACCCTCACGCCATAGCAAGCGATATAAAAGGGTTTAGCGATGGTTGGTTTGTGCCAACCATGCCGGACTTAAATCAGCGCAATCCGCATTTAGCGAACTACCTTATTCAAAACGCGATTTGGTGGGTTGAAAGCGCTGGGCTAAGTGGAATACGAGTGGATACGTACTCCTATCCTGATAAGGCGTTTTTGAGCCAATGGACAAACCGCATAATGGACGAGTACCCGAATTTCAATATAGTAGGGGAAGAGTGGTCAGTTAACCCCGCAATCACGGCATATTGGCAGGCGGGTAGCCACCGCCACGATGATTACGATAGCGCTCTACCATCGGTAATGGATTTCCCGCTTCAAGCCGCAGTCGTTGAAGCGTTGAGCAATGATGAAAGCTGGAATTCTGGCTTCATCTCTGTATACGAAACTTTAGCTACTGACTTTTTGTACGGCGACCCGAATAATTTGGTCATCTTTCCTGATAACCACGATATGAGCCGCATTTTTACTCAGCTCGGTCATGATAAAGACAAATGGAATATGGCTATGACGCTATTGCTCACTACGCGCGGTATTCCACAAGTTTTTTACGGTACAGAAATTTTAATGGGTAACGAAGGCAGTGAAGACCACGGTATTATTCGTTCTGACTTTCCAGGCGGGTGGCCTTCGGACAATGACAAAAACGCTTTTACCGGGCACGGTTTAACGGATGATGAGCGTTGGGCACAGCAGCGTGTGAAGGGCTTACTTCAACTGCGTAAATCACACCCTTTGCAGTTTAGAGGCCTGTTGAAGCATTTTGCACCGGAGAATGGGGTTTATACCTATATTCGAGAGGCAAATGTCGATTCAGCCAGTGGTGCTGATAAATCAAATACTAATCAGTCTGATAAAATATTGGTCATCTTAAATAAAAAGCCAGTGGACCTGCCTCTAAACAAGTATGCAGAGGTGCTAAGCACACACCAGACATTAACACGTGTTAGCGATGGGATATCTTTTAAGACGACGGATATCTTAAGCTTACCAGCAATGTCTGCTAGTGTTTTCATTGTGCAGTAATCGTATTAACTATAGTAAAACAATAAATAGAGCAAAGTATGCAAGCAACTCAACCACGCCTTTCTTTCTGGCAAATATGGAACGTCAGCTTTGGCTTTCTAGGTGTTCAATTCGGTTTTGCACTGCAAAACGCAAACGTAAGTCGTATCCTTTCAGACTTAGGGGCAGACCTTCACTCGCTATCACTATTTTGGCTCGTCGCGCCAATCATGGGGTTAATCGTTCAACCAATTGTTGGCTCAGCATCTGATAGAACGTGGAATCGATTAGGTCGACGCCGCCCGTTCATCCTTGCTGGTGCAATCGCCGCAGTATTGGGTATGATTTTACTGCCTAATGCGCCGATATTTGTTGCCTTCTTGGCACCTATGGTAATGGGCGCGTTAATGGTTGCACTTATGGACGCGTCGTTTAACGTATGTTTTCAGCCGTTTCGCTCATTGGTGTCAGACATGGTACCGCCGTCACAACGCAATGTTGGCTATTCGATTCAGTCATTACTGATTAATATAGGCGCAGTTATCGGCTCAATACTGCCATTTGTACTTACCAATGTTATTGGCCTTGAAAATACGGCACAAATGGGTGAGGTTGCACCTTCTGTTGTTTGGGCTTTCTACATTGGCGCTACAGTACTGCTTGGTACGGTCATTTGGACGGTAGTTCGTACCAAAGAATACGCACCAGATGAATACAACCGCTATAAAGGGCTTACCGAAGAGCAGCCTGCAACTGAAAAAGCACCGCTAGGACAACGCTTAAGTGAGTTTTTCACGTTAGTAAAAGATATGCCAAAGACGATGAAACAACTTGCTGTCGTGCAGTTTTTCTCGTGGTTTGCGCTCTTTATTATGTGGGTATACACCACACCTGCTATTACGCAGCATATATGGAATGTAGATAAGCAGTGGTTTGACCCAGCTTATATTGCTGCAGCCCCGATGGTGCCTGAAACCATCATCATGGCCAAGGGAGCCGCTGGTGATTGGGTAGGGATTCTATTTGCTGCGTATTCGGTATTTGCTGCTATTTTTTCTATTTTCTTAGCAAAACTCGCTGACAAGTTTGGTCGCAAAACGGTTTACGCTTCGTCTTTAGCGCTAGGTGGCCTGAGCTACGTAAGCTTCTTGTTATTCCAAGACCTGACGATGATCAACGTAAACTTAGTGATTACTGAAGTAACAGTACCTTTGGGCGCAGTGAAGCTGTTAATCCCTATGGTAGGCGTAGGTATAGCGTGGGCTGCCATTCTTGCTATGCCTTACGCTATGTTAGCTGGTGCGTTACCTGCAAATAAAACGGGTGTTTATATGGGTATCTTCAACTTTACCGTTGCCGCCCCTCAAATTGTTTCGGGCCTAACTGCTGGCTGGATTCTAAGTTCTGTTTTCGACAACGACGCAAAGTACATTATCGTTGTTGCCGGAGTTTCTATGTTAATTGGTGCGGTTTCAGTTTTCTTCGTGAACGAGGCCGATAAGCAAGAAATTGAAGAAGCGCAGGGAGCTTAATATGTCATTTAATCGTACAACAATCGCATTAACGTTAGCTGGTTTATTTTGCTCAGCCTGCTCGAGTACATCTGTTCCTTCATCTAACGATATACAAGAAAACAGCCACGCTATCGTGGGTACCACTACGCCATTTGCTAGCGAAGCGGTGTACTTTGTTGTAACAGATCGTTTTGTAGACGGCGACCCTTCGAACAATCATGAAGAGCAGGGAGGCGATCACCCTACGTGGCAACTGCCCTTAGAAGGTCCTGAAGGTAAGAAAGCCTATGTGGGTTACATGGGCGGTGATTTACAGGGTATCTTAAACAACGCCGATTATATTAAAGAAATGGGGTTCACGGCAGTATGGATGACGCCTGTCCACGATAACCCGGACTATGCGTTTAATGGCGATGAACCCATTACTTATGGCGGTGCCTTTAAAGACGGTGGTAAAACGGGTTATCACGGCTATTGGGCAACGAATTTCTATAAAGCTGACGAGCATTTGGTTAGCGCCAATTTAAGCGTTAGTGACTATACGGCGAAAATGCGTCAGCATGGCCTTAAGTCCGTGTTTGATATTGTGGCAAATCATGGCACACCAAGCTTCACCATGGAAAAGGACTTACCCGGCTACGGGGAAATATATGACAGTGATGGAAATCTGGTTGCTGATCATCAAAACTTGGCACCTGAAGAGCTTGACCCTGAAAACAACCCGCTTCATAGCTTTTTTCACAACTATCCAGATTTAGTAAAGCTTTCTAATCTAGATGACGAAAACCCCGCCGTACGCGATTATCTCATCAACAGCTATTTGTATTGGATTTCTCAAGGTGCTGATGCATTTAGAATAGATACAATCAGGCATGTGCCTCATGCGTTTTGGCGTGAAGCGTCAGATCGTATACGCGAGCAAAACCCTGACTTTTTTATGTTTGGCGAAGCATTTGACTATGAGGCGAACAACATTGCCCAACATACGTTACCGAAAAATGGGGGCGTCAGTGTATTAGACTTTCCTATGCAAAAGGCCATGGTGAATGTATTTGAAAAGCCGCTAGAGAGTGATTTTGCTGACTTAGAAACGGTGCTTCATCTTACGCACGGGCCATATAACAATCCATATGAATTAACTACGTTCTACGATAACCACGATATGGCGCGCATTAATGCCACTGATGAAGGCTTTATTAATGCGCATAACTGGTTGTTTACAGTAAGAGGCATTCCGGTTGTATACATGGGATCTGAAATTGGCTTCATGCGCGGTACGGCGGAACATGCCGGCAATCGTAACTATGTTGGCCAAGAGCGCCTAGACCAAGCCAAGAAACATCCTATTCAACAGGCGCTAACAAAGATTGCCAATGTGCGTAAAAACACGGTAGCACTGCAGCGCGGTGTTCAAGTCAACGTTGAACTTGACGGTCATCAAGCGGCGTTTTATCGCGTTGTTGATACTGCAGAAACACAGCAGACTGCACTTGTATTACTTAATAAGGGTAATGCCGCACAATCTTTTGAGGTTAGTGACTTTATGCAATCGGGCGACTGGACGGAACAATTATCTGGAGAAACGCAAACGGTAGAACTAGGTGATGCGTTAACCGCAACGGTTAAGCCCAATGGCGTTCAGGTATGGGTGCGCGAGGGTCAAGTAAGTAACAGTGCATTACTTGCTCAAATTAAGCATCAGTTGGCCCGCCAATAAAACGTGTTTAGCGCACAATAAAAAAGCCCCGTGGTTGTTTAACGCCCGGGGCTTTTTGTTAATCAGTGATTGCTTAATTTCTAGTGTGTAATTTGCGCACGCTTACTCACTGCCACATGACTGCCTAATAATAATATCCGCAGGCATTAAATAATCCTGAACGTCTTCGTTGTTAATGGCTTTTAATAAGGTGTTTACCAATAACTCGCCCGCCAGTTTGGTATTTTGCTGAACAGTGGTGAGCGAAGGCGTGGTGTAGGCTGAAACCGCAATATTGTCATAGCCAACCACGGCTACATCATCAGGCACATTTACTTTTGCCTGGCGCAGCGCTCTAAGCACGCCCATTGCAATAAGGTCTGACGCGCAGACAATTGCTTGGGGAAGTTCGCCACTTTGCAGCAATGATTTCACCGCTTCTGACCCCGCGTCCTCAGTCGAAATAGCATTGCGTTGAACACTTGACTGATCAAGCCCATGAGATTGAAGTGTTTCAAAATAACCGTTAAAACGCGCTTTGAATTCAGGGGCGTGATCGCCGTTGTCGCCAATAAACGCAAAGGAAGTTTTACCCAAGCCAATTAAATGTGACGTTATGCTTTGGCCACCTTGATAGTTATCACAACCGATACTAACCCCTGGGTGGGCTTCATCTGGCGCACCCCAACGAACAAAGTGGGTGCCCTGCGATTCAAGTTGCGCGACTTTGTTTTGGTAATCAGTATAGTCGCCATATCCTAATAGAATAATGCCGTCAGCCTTATTTGAGTCTTCATATTCTGCGTGCCAGTCATCATCTAAATTTTGGAAGGACACAAGCAGATCATAGTTTGCTTGCGCACACGCGCGAGTAATACTGCCGAGCATCGCTAGGAAGAACGGATTAATCATCGAATCATCGGACGTAGGATCTTCAAACAAGAGTAGGGCAATTGTGCTGCTCTTTTGCTTTCTCAAGTTACTTGCGTTTTTATCCACTTTGTAATTGAGTTCCCGGGCAATACGCTGAACGCGATCTCTAGTTTCTTGATTAACTAGCGGGCTATTATTTAACGCTCGCGAAACCGTCGACTGCGAAACACCTGCCAAGTGGGCAATGTCAAAAGAGGTTGCTTTTTCTTTCATAAACACCATGATTTGCTGCTACGACCTTGTTGTCGCGAATTTAGATTACCATATTTTTATAATGACGCGCGCATTTTGAGACGCAGTCGCTCAAATGCCACGCAAAGTTACGATTTCGTCAGTGCTTATTTATATTTTGGAAGTCATAACTGCATTTAGTTTTAGAAGGTATTTGCAGATCGCTCTTAATTCAATCACTTGTCAGGCTTCTTTGAATAAAACATGGTTGAAGTAATTGCGAGAGTGTTATACTCAGCGAGATTTTGAAATATTACGTGCATAAGGGGAACAAGCGAATGGCCGAGACTGAACACCGTCCGACCAATTTTATCCGTCAGATTATTGATAAAGACCTGTCTAGTGGTCTACATGACGCAATTAAAACACGGTTTCCACCAGAGCCGAATGGCTTCTTACACATTGGCCACGCCAAGTCTATCTGCTTGAATTTTGGTATTGCTCAAGACTACACAGGTACGTGCAATTTACGCTTTGACGATACCAACCCTGCAAAAGAAGACATTACCTTCGTTAATTCAATTAAGGAAGATGTGCAATGGCTTGGATTTACGTGGGACGGAGAAGCGCGCTATTCATCGAATTACTTTGACCAACTACACCAATACGCCGTTGAACTTATTGAAAAAGGCTTAGCCTATGTAGATTTTTCAGCGCAAGACGTTATGCGCGAAATGCGTGGCACACTTAAAGAGCCTGGTCAAAATAGCCCTTATCGCGATACAGACGTTGAAACTAACCTCAGTGAGTTTGCCAAAATGACGGCAGGCGAATATAAAGAAGGTGAGTGTAGTCTGCGTGCGAAAATTGATATGGCATCGCCATTTATGTGTATGCGTGACCCGGTAATTTATCGCGTTAAGCATGCTCACCATCATCAAACTGGTGATAAATGGTGCGTGTATCCAATGTACGATTTTACACATTGTATCTCAGACGCCATTGAGGGAATAACGCACTCCCTGTGTACACTAGAGTTCCAGGATAACCGTCGTCTTTATGATTGGGTTATCGAAAACATTTCTATCGACTGCACGCCAAGACAGTATGAATTCTCACGTCTTAATCTAGAATATACGGTATTAAGCAAGCGTCGTCTTATTCAGTTAGTCGACGAAAACCATGTACATGGCTGGGACGACCCTCGCATGCCTACCATTGCGGGTTTACGCCGTCGTGGCTACACACCGGGTTCAATCGTTGAGTTTTGTAAACGCATTGGTGTGACTAAGATGGACAACATGGTTGAAATGTCCATGCTAGAAGCGTGCATACGCGACGACCTAAATGCAAATGCTCCTCGCACAATGGCCGTACTAGATCCAATAAAGCTAGTTATCGAAAATTATGAGGAAGGCCAGACAGAAACGCTTGTTGCGCCCAATCATCCTAACGATGAAAGTATGGGGACGCGTAACATCGGCTTCAGTCGCGAAGTGTATATAGAAGCAGAAGACTTCCGAGAGTCGGCGAACAAGAAGTTTAAGCGCTTAGTGCTTGATAAAGAAGTTCGTCTTCGCAACGCCTACGTGGTTAAAGCTAATCGCGTTGAAAAAGATGAAAATGGTAATGTAACAACCGTTTTTTGTACTTATGACGCGGATACTCTAGGTAAAGATCCGGCTGATGGCCGCAAAGTTAAAGGTGTTATTCATTGGGTGGATGCAGCAACAGCACAGGCAGCAGAGTTTAGGCTTTACGACCGCTTGTTTAACGTGCCTAACCCAGCTGCGGAAGAGAACTTTACCGATGCGATTAACCCTGACTCGTTGGAAGTAAAACACGGTTGGGTAGAAGCCGGATTGGCAGACAATGTTCCTGAAGTAGGAGCATGGCAGTTTGAACGCACTGGCTACTTCTGTGTAGATAAAGACAGCACAGACGACAAGCCGGTCTTTAACCGCACTGTAGGTCTAAGAGATACATGGGCCAAAATGGGCGAGTAGGCACTGGCCTTTAGCCATTTATGCGCTGTAAATAAAAAACCGCTTAAGTGCTGCTTAAGCGGTTTTTTTGTTTAATGGAACATTGCTTTCGTTAATTACTTTGGTTGGCAATCAAGTGACTGTCCGGTTGTTTCCTTACTGTCTTCGCCCATAAGATAAAGATACGTAGGCATAATATCTTCAGGTGTTTTTAGTGTATCAGGGTTTTCTGCTGGAAACGCTTGAGCGCGCATTTGTGTGCGGGTACCACCTGGATTAATACAGTTAAAGCGCAGTGACTTATTTCGATATTCATCAGCAAGGGTTTGCATAACGCCTTCTGTTGCGAATTTTGATACGGCGTACGTTCCCCAAAATGCGCGACCTTTTCTGCCTACGCTAGAGGTGGTGAAAATTACCGATGCACTTTCTGCCTTTCCTAAAGCGGGAATAAGCGCTTGTGTCATGAAGACCATGCCATTTAGGTTAATTTGCATCACGTCTTGCCATTCTTGCGCATCAATATCTTTAAATGCACTTAGGTGGCCTAAAATACTCGCATTGTGAAGAACACCATCTAATCGGCCAAACTGGTCAATAATGGTTTGCGTCATTTGCTGATAATGAGAGGGCGTTGCGCCTTTGATATCTAAAGGAACAATGGCGGGTTCTTGACCACCTGCTGCGACAATGTCGTCGTACACAGCTTCAAGTTTAGACACGGTGCGGCCTAATAAAATACAAATAGCGCCATGTGCAGCATACGTTTTTGCGGCTTGTGCACCAATTCCATCGCCAGCCCCGGTGATAAGAATAACTTTATCGCGCAATAAATCCGCTGGTGCGTTGTAATCGTTCATCATTTTCCTTCAAAAGGTTCATTTATATCGCAATGATTGGGGCCTGTAGACCCAATTAAGAATCAAACCCCAGATCATACTCAGCCTGACTCACAAGTAAAACAATGAATGAAAATTTCTTCAAACGTAAAAAAAGTTAACAAAAGTAGTTAACAAAACTTTGCAAAGTTGCAACAAAGTCAATAAGATTGAGGAAGATACAACTGGTCTAACATGTTTAAAACTATCATCTACGCCTGTAAAGACAGGGTAGACCAAGCTACTTTTAATAGAGTTAAGTTTTAGACACAGAATAACAACAATGCTTGTAGGGAGTAGAGATGAGAAAACTCGTATTAAGTTCCAGTGTGGCCCTTGCGCTGGGTCTAGCAGGCTGTGGTGGCTCCGATGAAACCCTTTCCGACATTCAGGCCGAAACAGAAGTCCAAACACCATTTTCACGAATCGTTTTTGACCCAGCTAATGGGAACTTGAACATTCCAAACGACCTTCTGATGCTTCCAGGCGATGATGGTTTCTTTGATTACACACTGAATATTCCGGTCGATGACCCTACAGATTTTGCTGACCCGCAAAATGCACTCAACGTGTTAGACGGTTGGTCAACTCAACACCCGTTTGTAATTAATGTAGAAACACCTGCTGGCGCATCGCTTGATGCAAGTACATTATCTTCTGGCGTATTGCTTTTTGAAGCAACGTTAGGTCTTGACCAAAGTGATCCTGACTGTGCGCAGGTTACAACACCTTCTGCGGGTTGTAAGCTTGGCGATCAACTTACCTTTGGTGTTGATTACGTACTCAGCCTTGCTGATAGCAACACAATCACTTTTGTTCCTCTTAAGCCGCTAAAAGCAGCTCAGGGCTACATGTTAGTAATGACCACTGATTTGAAAGACTCTTCTGGCAAATCGGTTCAGGGTTCAACTACGTGGGACTCAGTAAGACAAGACATCGACACTAATCCTCTATCAAGTGCAGCACAGCTTCAATTACAAGGCTTAGTTAATTCGTTAGTTAATCCAGTGCTTGGTGCGGGTTTCGATCGTGAAGACATTACTTACGTGTCAGCTTTCACCACACAGTCTATTGCCAACTCGCTTGATACCATCAAGAAGGTCATGATTAGCCGTTTTGCACAACTGGCTGCTGGCGGTGACCCGTCCGCTCCAACTGCACTACCTGCAATCACGGTAAGCGATGTACCTGCAGCGCCTAATGTCATGGAAGCACTTGGTCTTGTAAACGCTACTGTTATAGCTGGCGCAGTAGAGCAGGGTAAACAAGGTCAACCTGATGATATTCAAGCAGCGATTGACGCTACTGATTTCAGCTTGTTAGAAACTTGTGCAGGACTTGCGGGTACGGCGTCTGGTCAACTTTCTGCTCAATGGGGTGCGCTGAACGAATTTGCTGTTGGTGTTTCTACGGGCATTTTAGCGCAAGCCGGTCCATTCTGTGCAGCTCAACGTTATGAAGGTAATATTGCATTGCCTTATTTCTTGGGTGTTCCAAGTGCAGAGAACCCGCTTGCGCCAGTTAATGATTTCTGGAAGGCAGCTTGTGACAGTGGTATTGTTCTAGCCGGTGCGCCACAAGAATTACTTGCAGACGCAGAACCTGGTCCTAATGCAGCAATGTGTTCTTCACTAGGCCTTGCTGACGTTCGTATTAACGGCGAAATGTTAGATAGCGCAAGAAACATTACTAAATTCAACCCATATCCACAGCCTACTGGCGGAAACATGGGAACTGAAACGTTAGATGTCCAAGTAACTATACCCGATCCTGCCGTAGTTCAAGCGTTAAATCTTCCAGCAATCAGCATGCCTGAAGCCGGTTGGCCAGTGGTTATTTTAGCGCACGGCATTACCAGCAAAAAAGAAGATATGCTTGCCATTACAGGTACACTGTCTCTAGCAGGTATTGCTTCAGTAGCAATCGACCAACCATTACACGGTAGCCGCGGTTTTGACCTTAATGGCGACGGTACAGATGAACTGAACGCGACTACGGTTAGCGCAACTCACTATATGAACCTTGCCAGCTTGCCTACGGCTCGCGACAACCTACGTCAAAGCGTGTCAGATTTACTTGGTTTACGTTTAGGACTAAACGCAGTTGTCGATACCACTGCAGCGCAAAATGTTAAGTTTGATATGTCACGTGTATCGATTATGGGTGTGTCTCTAGGCGCTATCACTGGTGGTAATTTTGCTTCAGTGGCAAACACGTCGATGGGCGGCGATTTAGCAGCACTTGATGGCATGTTTGCTGTCAAGCAAGCTTCTCTTGAGTCTCCAGGGGGCGGTGTTGCTCAGTTCCTAATTGAGTCAGCCGCGTTTGGTCCTCTTATCAAAGGTCTGTTGCTGTCTCAGGCTTCTGAAGAGTTTGTTGCCTTGCTAAATCAACTGTATGAAACCACTGATGTGAGCGAAGAACAACTTCGCGCAGCGGTAGCGATTTTCGAAGAAAATCTTACTGCTGAGCAGGCTGCCCAAGTAAATGCAGTATTTGCAGAGTTTGCTTTTGCTGCGCAAACGGTAATGGATGCAGGTGACCCTACTAACTACGCTCAGACACTGGGTAGCAATACGCCAGTTCATATGATGACCGTAGTGGGTGATGGCAGCGACGCGAACCTTCCGGATCAAGTTATTCCAATTTCAACAGCGTTACCATTGTCAGGTCAGCTTCCTCTGGCAGCGACCATTGGCTTAGAGCAAGTGACAACCACGCAAGGTCCTGGTACAGATCCAATTAGCGGAATTGTACAGTTCAATAGTGGTGCTCATGCTTCTAGCTTAAGCCCAGCGGCGAGCGCAGCGGTAACAACGGAAATGCAAAAAGAAGTGGCGGGTTATATTGCGTCTGACGCACTTGTACTGCCAATTTCTGATGAAAGTGTTGTAGCGAACTAGCCAAGGGTAGTTTGCTCCAATGGGCAGCGTTACAACTGCTTACATTTTATAGAAAGAAAGCCGGCGTTATTGCCTAATGCCAGTCAGTTAAGCTGACTGGCATTTTTCTTTGTGGGGTATTTAGTCGGTCTTTTCCTCACTACTCTGGGGTAATACCTGTCAGGTCG
>NZ_JAKRFB010000054.1:0-29384 GCF_022348315.1 Alteromonas sp. MmMcT2-5
GTTCTCGATTTAGAACCACTAAACCGTCAAACATTCGCCTTGTCTAGATGGCACACAGACCGCTGCAAAAATGTACAACAAAGGTCAACAGGCCCTAGCTGATTTATAAATACAGCATTCTCACGTATGATTCTGCTTTTCATTTTCTCAGAGTATCCTTTTCATGTACCAAGATTTTCAAGCAGAGTTGGCGTGGGCTAGCCTTCATATGCCGCGCACTCGTAATGCCATTGCATCACTTCCCGATCTGTCGAACGTTAAACTTGCTTGCAACATGCATTTAGATTTGAAAATGGCGCCTTTGGTTGAAGGGCTACTTTCACGAGGATGCGACATTTTTCTTACCACGTGTAACCCCACTACAGTGCAAGATGACGTGGTGTCTTACCTTGTTGATAAAGGCGCAACGGCCCATGCATGGCGTGATATGAGCGAGGCTGACTGGTCTGAGTCATTCGATAAAGCGCTGGCGTGGCAGCCTACCCATTTGTGTGAAATGGGCGCAGATCTGACAACTCGACTTCACGAAAATATAAAAGCAAATAAACCAGTACCGAGCATTGTATCGGGCTTAGAAGCAACGGGCTCTGGCATTAACCGTTTAAATGGTATGGCGCCAAACTATCCAATATTTAACTGGGATGATTTGCCGGTAAAAGAAGGGCTTCACAACAGGCACATGGTGGGCTTAAGCGCATGGCAAACCTTCTTCCAAACCACTCATCTAACCCTGCACGAACAAGTAGTAGTTGTTATTGGTTATGGTCTGGTAGGGCAGGGCGTTGCTGCCTCGGCTAAAGCGTTTGGGGCACAAGTTCAAGTTGCAGAACTTGATCCAGCAAGAGCGCTTCAAGCGAAGTACGACGGCTGGCCAGTGGTTGATTTAAATGAAGCGGCTAGCCAGGCTGATGTTATTGCCACTGCAACTGGTGCGTATGGCGTGGTGAATTCGAGTCATCTAGACAACATGAAAGACGGAACATTTATTTTAAATGTAGGCCATGTAGCCCAAGAAATTGATGTGCCTTACCTTAAAAACAACGCTACTCACAGTGAGCCAATGCCTTATGTAAATGCCTATAAACTGGGCGATAAAACACTGTATCTTCTAGCCGATGGCTCTATGTTTAACTTAACTGCGGGCTATGGTGACAGCATCAATGCCTTCGACGTAACTTTGGCCGTTATGGCGGCGGGTATCGGCTATATCGTGAATGAAGGCGCAAAAAGCGAAAAAGGCTTGTACTTGCTACCAGAGGCTGCGTGGAAAAGTGCACTGTGAAGCACAGCGAGTCATAAGCGAGTGTTTATCTTTAGGTACGCTGTACAAGCTGTACAAAAGGTCTAGCCATCTCTGCTTATCTCGACATTTCTATTGAATGTTGTACAGTGAGCCCGTTTTAATAAATTCATATTTAAGGCGGGCTGATGACCATTCCAACAGGCAATCAGTCTTGCGCCAGTGTAGGGACGAAAAAAATGGGTAAAATAATAGGTACAAAAACACCACAGCAGGCTTTAGATAGCCTTGCCAACATGACAGGCGATCTGCGCCCCATAGAACTCTCTGAATACAAAGCCCGAATTGCCAAGGCGCAGCATTATATGCAGGAAAATGGCATTGGTGCGCTCTACTTAAACGCGGGTACTAACTTAGCGTATTTTACAGGTATGCAGTGGTACGCCAGTGAGCGTTTAGTCGGTGCGCTTTTGCCTGCAAAGGGTGACGTTGTATATCTAGCTCCTACCTTTGAGATCGACTCTTTAAACGAACGCAAATTAGTGGAAGGCAACATAATTGGCTGGCAAGAGCACGAGAGCCCATATGCGCTTGTCATAGCTATGCTAGATAAACTAAATACCGCTGGAGGCGATAAGCTGGGTGTGGATGAGTCGACCCAGTTTTTTATCGTAGATGGTTTGAATAAGATGCTTGGCCAATCTTGGCAAATTATTAATGGTGCTGAGGTAACAGCACACTGTCGCATGCACAAATCTAACAATGAACTAGCGCTTATTCAACGCGCTATGGACATGACACTTGCTGTGCATAAAGCGACTGCCAGTATGCTTTATGAAGGTATTACTACTACTGAAGTTGAAGCATTTATTAACGATGCACATAAGAAAGTGGGGGCCACTGGTAACTATTTTTGCATTGTACTTTTTGGAAAAGCCACCTCGTTTCCCCACGGCGTTAAAGACCCTCAAGTTTTAAAGAAAAATGACTTAGTATTGATTGATACTGGCTGTAAGGTGCACGGCTATCTCTCTGATATCACGAGAACCTATTGTTTTGGTGAGCCAACCGATAAGCAAAGAGCATTATGGGAAAGCGAAAAACGCGCGCAGCTTGCCGCATTTAACGCTGCAAAAGTTGGTGTTTCCTGTGGCGATGTGGATAAAGCCGCGCGAGACAGCTTAGCTAAAGATGGCTTAGGACCAGACTATAACTTACCAGGTTTGCCTCATCGAACCGGGCACGGCATAGGCATGGATATTCACGAATGGCCTTATTTGGTGAAAGACAATCCTCACCCGCTAGCATCTGGTATGTGTTTTAGTAACGAACCTATGATCGTAGTACCAAACGAGTTCGGTATTCGCTTAGAAGATCACTTTTATATGACCGAAGATGGCCCGGTGTGGTTTACTGAGCCTAGCGAATCGATTGACTCTTTGTAAGTAAACTAAAATGAAGCTGCTCTTTGTTACGAAGAGCAGCTGTAGTGAGCGACCCCGCCCGCACTGAAAAATTCAAGTGGGCGCAGCTGGTAGTACTTATTCTCTACCTCTTTTGATTGCTCATCATAAGGCGCAGTAAGTATCTTCTGAAGTTCGTGAATTGGCGTAAAGTCACCTTTCTCTGCGGCTTTATAGGCAGGCACAATTAACCATTCGCGCCATGTGAATTTAGGGTTCGCTTTGCGCATATGCTCTGCGGTAGCAGCAATAGCGTTTGTAACATCACCTTGTGTTTCGGCGTCCTTTTCAATGCGCTCACGCCACGTTTGTAGCCATGCTTCCCATTCTGTCATGACCTCTGCTTTAGGCGGGTAGTAAAAGCTTTTCGTCAAGCTCGCCATATCTTCAGGCATTGACGATAGCTCTCGGAAAAACAGATTGTAGTCCACGCCTGTGCGCAGCATTAATTGCAGCAGCTTAATCAGCAAGTCGTGGTTGTAGCTGGCAATGCCAAGCTTTGTTGTCCACATACTCTCCATGGCGCGTTCCATCACGCCAGAAAAACCGTCGTTGATCTCGTTAAGCTTAGAGAGCTGTTCACTGTTGCCTTCAAGTAGCGGCATCAGTGAGCGACAGAACATATCAAAGTTCTTTTGCGCAGCAATGGGCTGGTTTAAAAACGAGAAGTGACGACCGCCGCCTGTCCAAGGTTGGTAGTCTGCTTCAAAAAATTCACAAAAGCCGAATGGTCCATAATCCAGCGTAAAGCCTCCTGCGGCGCAGTTATCGCTATTAAAATTGCCCTGGCAATAACCGACGCGAACCCAACCAGAAACAAGACGCGTTAGCCGGTCTCGAAATAGTGCAGCCAGCGTTACCAATTGCTCTTCAAACAACGTGGTTGTGTCAATTTCACTTGAGTACTCTCGCTCAATAAGGTGCTTAACAATGGCTTCTAGTTCGTTTAACGCTTCGCTGTGTTCGTTACAGCGAGCTCGCCTAGCAAAAAGCTCTATTTGGCCTACGCGCAAAAAGGAGGGCGCCACGCGGGTAGAAATAGCCGTTATATTTTCTACCATCACTTCAGGTTCATAGGAATGAGACCCTTCGCGATACCACGGCCTGTCTACCGTGTTTGATTCAGACATAAACAAGCTCAGCGAACGTGAGGTCGGAATGCCAAGCGCATGCATGTGTTCTTGCACTAAAAATTCGCGCACGCTTGAGCGCAATACGGCGCGCCCGTCTGCGCCGCGACAATAAGGCGTGCGACCCGCACCTTTTAACTGCATTTCCCAACGCTTGCCGTTTAATACTGCTTCAACGATAGAAATTGCTCTGCCGTCGCCGTAGCCGTTACCTGTTCTAAACGGGCACTGCTGTGTGTACTCCGTACCGTAAATAGAAAGTGCGTAGCCGGTTGCCCAGCCGAAGGGCTTCATTGGAGCAGGTACATCCGACATGTCGCCTGAGAACAGCTGGGTGAAATCTTTAGATGTTGCCAAGCTATCGTCTAAGCCTAATTCGGCAAACAGCGTTTCGCTATGAGCAACGTACGTCGGTGCAGTTAATGGGGTCGGAGTAACTGGCACATAGTGACCTGAGAACACTTGGCGCGGGTCATGGTCGTCACCATCGCACGTCGACTGCGGGTCTGGGGTAAGGGTATGCAGCAAAGAGTAATCTACGTGCTTTGCGAATTCATCTAGTGTTTTGATACGTTCTGTCACTATGCCTGCCTATTTCACTGAATGGGAAAATCTGTTTGCGAGCATCGAGGCTCAGGTTACTTTTGCACCTTTAACCATTAACAATCTCGACACTTCATACGTTTTTTCAATGATTATTGTTTAGGTCGAAGTGCAAGCTGCCCTTGCTCTACAGTTAGCTGTAAAGGTACCGTTGAAAGCATGCTTACTGCTTTGTTCGCAGGGTCTAAGCGATAAACGGGGTTAGTGGCTAGATAGCCGTTGATGAGCTGCATGAATTCGCCACTTACAGGGGCTAAATTACCCTTAAAGCCGCCAGCATCAATTGTGCTATCAAGTAGAGACAATGAGCGCACAAAAATCGCTTTTTCTTCACTGTCGTAATAAGGGGTGCCTTCCAAAGCTAGACTTACTTTTGCAGGGTAGTTCAACCCAAATGCACTAATACGCGCCGTGGCAATAGCGCCTAGCTGAACCACGTCTCTGCCATCTGGGCCTATGGTTGCTGTCATATCTTCCACGTCTAAATAAAGAGGAATACCAGCAAGTGACGTTTGCTTTTGCAGCTTACTCACTTGGCTATCAAGCACTTGTTCTAACTCGGCATTAGATACAGTGTAAACCGCCAGTTGAGAGAGAGTAGCGCAGCCTGCAAGAATGGTAGCGAAGGCAATGGAAAGTAGAATTCTCATAAAAAAGTCTCTTTTAGCAATGAGTTGTCGAATTACACCGTGCGAGCCAGAAACACTGGCGCTGCAACAACGAAGTGTCTCTATTGTACGGGCTGAGGAAAGGGATGAACAATGAAATCGTTGACTCGCTAAGACAACGGCTTATTCAGGGAGTCCATGAGTAGGAGAGAGGTGCGAAGCGTAACGCTGAAAAAATACTTTCTTGCCGACAACTTAATAAAGTTGAGTAGTATGACTACTGGTGGAATATGTGCAATCGAAAGAGCGTGAACATGCCGTCATTTATATCTCAAGTTGGGCAGTTTGTCGCAATCAACTTGATTAGTTTATAGCGGCTGTATTACCGTAGGCCCCTCGGTTGGGGAGTAGCCTGTTTCCGTTTCGAATGGAAAAGTTTGTATCAACATAATTGGTCACATTACCATGGTACAAACACCTCTTGGTTGGCGAGACCATCGATAAGTCCACGCTTAAAGGTCAGGCGTGCGGATTTGTCGTGGACTCAATTAGCCTGACCGGAGTTCTAAAACTATGAGTATCTTCGCTCTTATCTTGCTAGCCTTTGCTATGTCAACAGATGCGTTTGCCGCAGCGATAGGCAAAGGTGTCAAAATCAATCGCCCTCGTCTAAGTTTTGCTCTCAAAATTGGCCTTTTGTTCGGACTCATAGAGGCAACAACCCCATTTATAGGCTGGTTCATTGGTCGCGCGGCGTCTTCATACGTTGAAGCATGGGATCATTGGATTGCGCTAATCATTCTTTCTGGTTTAGGTATTCATATGGTACTCGAGAGCCTGAAACCCGCCGAAGAAGAGTCGACGTCTCAAAAACAATCCTTTATTTTGTTGTGTATTACTGCGTTAGGCACAAGCATCGACGCAATGGCAGTGGGTGCAAGTCTCGCGCTAATTGACGTGAACATTGCTATTGCTGCGACGTTAATTGGGATAGCCACTTTTTCTATGGTAACTATTGGCATTATGTTGGGCAGTGTTATGGGAACATTGATAGGTAAGCGAGCAGAGACATTTGGTGGCATTGTGCTTGTTTCGGTTGGTACTTGGATCTTTGTGAGTCACACACTCTAGAGCGTGTTGATCTTTGTGGTTTGAACGTTAACCGTGCTTCTATTACCGCTATAGCCACGCACGTTGAAACCGTTTATTAGATAACCCGATGGGTTATTTTCATCGCCAGAAAAACCTCGGATCGCAAAGCTATCGAACATGCCGCCAGAGTTGTTTTGTCTAACAATGGTGGGCGCAAAATCTAGTGCATCGATGAAGCGCGAGATCCCTTCTTTTAAGATCAAGCATAAGCAAGGTATTACGTGTCTTTGGCAGGTTTTGCAGAGGTCATGAACGTTATGTTATCTCGTTTCTTTTAGCAAGGAAGGTAAGCAAACAATAAGGTGAGATTGATGATTATTGCGGGCTGCTACAGATACATACAGGCTGTTTATATTGATAAATGGAAATGTGCAGAGCTGTGAGTAAAAATAAACTTACTGGTCTAAACTCACCTGCGCAGCGTTTTCCTCGGTCTACTAATGCTATACACTTCGCGTTTTTATTACTCTTGCCTGCAGGCTGAACCTAAATTTTTAACTAGGACACTGAATGCGTCACACAACCCTATCTTTGCTCTTTTGTACTTTACCTTTTGCCGCCATGGCCGCTGAAAGTGTTGATTCATCAAACGCTAACTCTGGCGTGGACAGCAACGAAAAAGGCGTAGAAAAAATTACGATTGAAGGGGCGGCGACGGCGAACAACAAGCCGGTAGGGACGTTTAATTCACCTATATCTAACTTAGAGTACGATCCGCGAGTCGATTTGCAATCAAGGAACATGGCAGAAGCGCAGGCTGACGTGACTATTCGCGGCGGTATATTCGAAAACACGGGTTTTCGCATAGGAAGCGCAACGCTGATCGACCCGCAAACGGGGCACTATTTCGCCGAGATTCCTATTGCGCCAGAAATGTTGACGAAGCCGAGTATTTTCACGGGCGTCGATAATGCGCTTTACGGCGTAAATAGCTCTGTAGGTACGGTGTCTTATGGCTGGCGTCCCATCCAAACAGCAGGCAGTGTGTCAGTGGGAGTAGGTAATAACAACTTCAATTTGCAGCGTGTACACGGTGCAGTAAAGTACGCACTTAGTGATTTACCCGGTTGGTCTGTTGGGGTTGAAGGGGAGTATTCTCGCTCGGAAAGTGATGGCTCTATTGCTAATGGCGATCATAATTTCGAACGCGCGTCAGGGCGTATTCAGCTGGCAAGTAAAGACTCACAAACCGACGTGTTTTATGGCTTTCAGCAAAAGTTTTTTGGCTGGCCTAACTTGTACACGCCTTTTAATGTAAACGAGACAGAAGACATTCAAACCCGTTTGGTCATGCTAAATCACAAACAGCGCTACGGCGAAGAGAGCATGAAAAACACCTTTGAAGTTTCTGCTTACTACAGAGAAAATGACGACCATTACGTATACTCACGTGAAAATCCTGAAGCGTTTCAGGCGTTTCACGAAACCAAAGTGAAGTCATTGGCGTTTTCCGGTACTCATCATGTATCGCAAGAATTTGGTATCAACTACGCAGCACAGTTTACTGCAGACGACATCACATCAACCACGCTAGAGAACAATTTCACCTCTCGCGACTACTACAAAATAAGCCTAGTGCCCGAGTATCGAACTCAGTTGAACAGCAATGAATCGCTTACCGTTCGTTTAGGTGCGGCGTTTGACGATACAAATCGCGACGACGACCGACTGTCTTTTGTGGGCGATATTAGTTGGCTTACCCAAACAGGGGGCAATGCCTCGCGTACACTCTATCTTTCGTATGCAGAGGCGACGCAGGTGGCTGGCTACACTGCTGTAGGCGGCAGCACCACAAGGGGTCTGTTTAGAAGTAACAACCAGTTACAGCGAGAAGTCAGCAAAAACTTAGAGTTTGGGGCGTCATTTGATAAAACGTCTTTCAAAGTTGATACCGCTGTATTCTATCGCTGGGATAACGAGCTGACAGATTGGACATATAGCTTCGACGCTACTTCAGCACGCAGTGCAAACCCCGTTGATATCGAAACCCTGGGTGTTGAGGTAATTGCCATTAAACGCTTTGATAGCGCAGATGTAGTTGCCAGCTATACCTATTTAGATAAGTCTGAAGACTACCGAATTGACGAGGTAGACGCGAGCTTTTACGCGCTTAACTATCCGCCGC
This sequence comes from Alteromonas sp. MmMcT2-5, assembly GCF_022348315.1. NCBI lineage: Bacteria > Pseudomonadati > Pseudomonadota > Gammaproteobacteria > Alteromonadales > Alteromonadaceae > Alteromonas > Alteromonas sp. MmMcT2-5. Next base: position 8,322 of record NZ_JAKRFB010000054.1, read on the forward strand.
ATCGCGCAACCCTAGGGGTAGTGTGGTTTGCAACTGATACGATTGAAATTCGCGTGGATAATGAATGGAGAAAACAAGAAAACAATGCCCTTAGAAAAGGGAGTGACTCTGCATTCTTTTCTCATGTCGCCCTCACGTATTCACCGGCGCAGATTGAAGGGTTAAATCTGGTGTTGGCAGTCGATAATTTGTGGGATGAACGCTTTGAAGAAATCCCCGGGACACCGGGCCGTGGCGATCAATATTCTGCCACCGTAACCTATTTTTGGTAAGGACGGCGCAATGATAGCTAATTCTCCTCATACCTTGGACGATTTTGCTGGACGTTGGACGCTGACGCGCAAAATCATCCAGCGAAATGGCGATGTGTTCGCCTTTATGGGCGAGGCTGAATTTAGCTGGCTGGAAGGCAGTGAGCACGAAGAAAGTCGCGCGTTAGCGTATTTTGAAAATGGTGAGGTTACTGCGCCAAACGGCCACGTAATGCCTGCCGAGCGTCGCTATTTCTGGCAGCAGCTTCAAACGGGTTTATTTGAGGTGTTATTCGACGATAAGCGCTATTTTCACTCATTTAGCGCTACTAACCCAAACGCTGAGCACTTATGTGGTGACGATAACTATGTGGTGCGTTATGACTTCAGTACGTGGCCTGTATGGCGCTCAACATGGAAGGTCATTGGACCTCGCAAAGACTACACCATGATAAGTAAGTATAGCCCTGCGTAGTGGACGCTCTCTTAAGGCTTAGGGGCGTTCCTGTTTTTTGGAGTATTGATGAGACATCCAAAGCGCTAAAGCGATGATGGCGCCGCCAAGAAACAACCGAGAGAAGTCTGTGTCTTTTTGCCAAAGCAGTAAATTAACCACAAGACCTGCTGGAATAAGCGCGTTATTCATAATGGCTAACGTACCACCAGACACTTTTAGTGCACCTTGATTCCAAAAATAATACCCAAGCCCTGACGCCACAATACCCAACCATAGCAACACGCCCCATTGTTCAGGGTTTTGTGGCAGCTGACTCGTGTTGCCGAATAGGGAGAACGCAGGTAGAGCAACGGCCAATGCACCTAAATAAAACCACGCGAATACGTTGTGATAGGGCATTTGGGTTTCAAACGTTGAAGTCAGCTTTTTATAACCCACTTGTCCCAAAGCAAAACAAAGGTTAGCACCTTGAACAATAGCAAAACCAAACCAGAAATTTTCACTAACACCATTGAAGCGAATTATTGCTGCACCTGCGGTGGCGATAAGTGCACACAATAAATAAAACGGGGTAAACCGCTTAAACAGGGCGTCATTTAAAATGGCTACATAAAGCGGCGTGAATATGGTGAAAAGTAGCACTTCTGGTACAGTTAAAAACAAAAACGCGTGGTAAAAGAAGATGTACATCAACCCTAACTGCACAGCGCCTAAGCTTGCCAGAATCGCTTTTAGTTTAGTGCTCAATAGAGCCGGCTTTAGAAAAGGAAGGAAAACTACGGTGGCGAGCACGATCCGTGTTAACACTGCAAAATAACTATCGACCGAACCTGCCAAGAACTCGCCTATGAGCGAAAAGGAAAATGCCCATAGGACAGTAACGGCTATTAAATAAATCACACGCTGCACTTCTTTGAAAGATTAACCGCGCCGTAAAATAGGTTATCGCCGCTTTTATATCAACAGTTAGCTTCTTCATTGCCGATAATTTTAGTGAATAGAAGGATGCCCGGAGTTTATTATTCCAACGGTGTTCTCATTACCTTTTCTTCTGCCATACCTTCACCCTGTTAACATAAACCTAGCCCCTCTCAATACGTGTTTCAGACGTATTTCTTATCACGGGAGCTTCGCAATCGTTAGGAATAGTGCAGCCATGACTTTCTTGAGAAAGAGAATGGCCTATTAATGTTGGATACAGCCACGCACCAAAGCAAGCGCCAAATATTGGTGCAAAAATAGGAATAATGAAGTACGGGATATCCTTTGCACCGGAAAGTGAATACTCCCATCCTGCGAAATAGGTAAAGAGTCGCGGTCCAAAATCCCTTGCGGGATTCATAGCAAATCCGGTCAATGGCCCTAAAGAAGCGCCGATAACGGCGATTAGAAGACCCACGAGGAGTGGATTCATAGCTCCTCGCGGAGCGCCGTTTTTTTCGTCCCCTAACGCCAATATTGCGAACATTAAAACTGCTGTGATAACGAATTCAACACTGAAGGCACCCCAGAATGAAAGTGCTTCGTGAGGATACGTTGCGAAAATGCCCGCAGTAGCGAGTGCCCCTATGCTTTCTCTTGATAGGTTGTGCGCAAGTTCATAGTCAACAAAAAGTTGATAATATAGGCTGTAGATAAGAGCTGCAGAACAAAATGCTCCCAAAAACTGGGACGCTATGTAGGGCGCGACTTTGTGTTTTTCAAAACCGTGGAACATTGCGAGTGCTATGGTCACCGCGGGGTTGATGTGGGCACCCGAAACGCCAGCAGTACAATAGATGGCAATGGACACGCCCACGCCCCAAAGAATACTCATTTCCCACTGGCCGAAGGAAGCACCTGTTAATACCAATGCTGCCACTGCGCCAACGCCGAAGAATATTAGAATGCCTGTGCCTACAAATTCAGCAATACACTGCCGGACAAGTGTTGGTTCCGAGAGAGGTAACATATGATTTCCTTTTTATTATAACCCGTACAGTGCATGAGTAGAAAAAAGAGGACAAAGTTACGTGCTAGCAAATGTAGGCGAATACCGCTTCTAATGAGCGCGATTATATCATTACGCTAAATAACTCATTTGTCGTAAGTCGTTTTTCTAAACTGCTTCCAATGTACAATTAAGAGAAAATCATCATAAAACGAACATAAACGAACTGCAAATGATCAAAATCGAATATTAGTGGCTTTTTGTATATGTTATTGCGTAAAGGTAGGGGCGTATAAATACACTTCTTAGTGGAGTATAGATATCTCCGAATTACCATTGTTGCTTTTGGCGTCGCAATCACCTTTTAACTCACCCGCCTCTTCAACTAATGCCGTCATGGCATCAATAATATCTAGGAAACTCGACAGTTGTTCTGGCGTTAGGCCGTTAGATAAGTGCTCGATCTTATTAATAAGCTGTTTAGTAGGTAAGCGCATAGCGTCAAAATCTCGTTGTTTACGTGTTTAAATTTCGTTTCTTTTAAATGTCTTTCAAGTTGCTTGCCAAGATGCGAATTATTGCGTTCAAAAACCTTGTTAATAGATGGCAATTTATGTCGCTGCGCAATGTTAGGTGACAGATGACTCATCAACGGATTCTTATTGCTTCAATGCGCGTCCAGTGTCATTGTAGAAATTCAGTTTTTTTACCCGTTATAAAAAAAGGATGAAGGCAATGACAGATACAAAAAGAAGACAATTTTTAGCAACCGCAGGAGCGCTAGCTTCACTATCTGCATTGCCGGCTTCTGCACAGGCAAACCCCCGTGCTAGCGCTGAGTTACCACCTATCCTTCACATGGTTTACTTCTGGCTAAAAGACCCAGCGTCGACAGAAGATAAGCAAAAGCTTATTGACGGTTTACAATCGTTGCGCGCCATTCCACAGGTTCACTCGCTCCACATTGGCGTGCCTGCGAATACACTCAAGCGGGATGTTATCGATAATTCCTTTGACGTCTCTGAGCTTATGTTTTTTGAAAGCGTTGAAGCACAAGATGAGTATCAGCTTCATCCTATCCATAAAAAATTCATAGAAGACTGCGCTCACTTATGGCGCGAGGTAGTGGTACGCGATTCCATATCGGTTTAACTATCCGTAATTCCCAAAATAATATATCTGTCGATGTTATACGGAGTCTTTAAGCGTGCTGAAACAAGCCCTTAGTTTCGCGATTTAAAATGCGTGATATGATGTCAGTAAAGACATGATAAACAACAATTTGAGCGCTTTAAGAAGGACCAAGAAAATGCCACATATACGCGCAAGAGGTATTCAGCAAACTGTATTAGAGAAAGTCGCAGTGGATATTGTTGAGCAGTTTGCGAAGCTCACTGATACCCCCAACGATCACTTCACGGTAGAGCATATTGCGAGTCAGTTTGTTGCGGCTGGTGGAGCCTCATCAGGCTATCCTTTCATAGAAGTGTTGTGGTTTGATCGCGGGCAAGATTCCAAAACTGCGGTAGCTAACCTTATCGATGAAGCGCTTCGTCCGTTCGTAGGAAAACATACGGACATTACCGTACTTTTTGAAGACCTAAACGGCAAAGATTATTACGAGAATCGCGAGCACTTTTAGGGCGTGTGCTCAATACTTAACGTGTTGAGCAAAGGCCTCTGGTAGCAGGTTGAACGAAATAATACGCTTTAAATTGTTCAAGTCTTATTATCAGTGTCGCCCGAGACAAATATTGACAGAGACAGACATGAACAACGTTAAAATTATAGGTGCCGGCATGACGAAGTTTGTTAAGCCAGGTAGCCAGTTACCCTATCGCATTATGGCTTCGAATGCCGTGGAATCAGCCCTTAAAGATGCAGATATTGATAAAAAGCATATTCAGCAAGTTTTCGCATCTTATATCTATGGTGACAGCACCTGTGGCCAACACGCTTTTTACGACGTGGCACAGCTTGGCGTGCCAGTTGTCAATGTAAATAATAATTGTGCAAGTGGAGCCAGTGCTATTTATCTTGCCCGACAAGCAATTCTTTCCGGAGAGGTCGACTGCGCTGTAGCTTTTGGTTTTGAGGAGATGCAGCCGGGAGCTTTGGGCAGTCATTGGCAGGACAGAGAAAGTCCGTTTGACCGTTTCACGCCTGTTTATGATGAGTTTGATGTGCCTCCAGCTCCTATCGCGTTGAGAGCGTTCGGTTCAGCTGGCAAGCACTACATGGAAAAATTCGGTGTAAGCCCAAACCTTTTTGCTGAAGTTTCGGTTAAGTCTCGACAGCACGCTATCAACAACCCTTTTTCTTTGTTTACTTCTCCACTTAGCGTGCAAGAAGTGCTAACAGACAAGGTGATTTTCGATAGCTATTTAACGCGAACAATGGCTTGTCCACCTACCTGTGGCGCTGCAGCAGTTGTGTTGTGTAGTGAAACATTTACCAAGAAACACGGCATAACAAATGCGGTGTCTATTCTTGGACAAGGAATGGCTACGGACACTATTGATTCTTGGCGTGACCCCATTTCAGCGGTGGGGAGTGAGATGACAAAAATAGCATCTCACAAGGCATACGAGGCTGCAGCGGTCTCTCCAAACGATATAGATGTAATAGAGCTGCACGATTGCTTCACAACGAATGAGATTATCACTTATGAAGCACTTGGGTTGTGCCTTGAAGGTGAAGCTGAAAAGCTCGTCATTGACCGAGACAATACCTATGGTGGTAAATACGTTGTTGGACCGTCAGGTGGTTTGATGTCAAAAGGCCATCCCATCGGGGCGACGGGTATAGCGCAGTGTGTTGAACTATCGTGGCATTTAACTAACAGAGCAGGGCAGAGACAGGTAGAAAATGCAAAGCTTGCTCTGGCGCATAACATAGGTCTGGGGGGCGCGGCGGTAGTGACTATCCTTGGCGCCGACTAGCTTACAATACATGCCCAGCAGCAAAATGTAGCCGAACCGTGTTTGGGCTAGACGGGCTCGTTGAGCTAAAAAGAAGCTTTCGCTCAATCACAGATTCGGTGTGCCTTACTCGGTATTTGGCGAAGTTGGGAAGGTGATCATTACGTGTAGCTGGTCACCTTCGTAATTGACGTTAAATGTTCCATTCAGCGCTTCTACCAGTGCGTTCACAATCGCTAATCCAAGCCCGTTTCCTTGTGAATGACTTTCACGCCAAAATCGTCTTGTCATGTACGCTAGCGTTTCAGTATTAAGCGTTGCATGATTGGAAACGCGAATAACAAACTCGTTGTCGTCTTCTTCAATGACTATTGAAATCGGCATTCCTTTAACACCATGTTGACGGGCGTTATCTATTAGATTTTTCATGACAATAGTGAATGCGAATACGGGGATGTGTGATAGTCGTTTTGAAACATTGGTATGAACCTGAATGTCGTTGTTTTCACAGCCTAACTCTGTCAGCAGGTTGCTAAGTTCTTTAGACAGTTCCCACGGTTGCACATGCTGCTCAATTGGCGCTTTGTCTACTCTTGCCAGCAACAGCAAGTTTTCTAATAAGCTTTGCAAGCGACGTGCACTAAATAAACTCTTCTCAATGGCACGCTGTTGCGTTTCTCCTTGCGTGACTTTTGCTACCTGTAGTTGACTAATAATGCCCGACAAAGGTGTTCTTAATTCATGAGCAGCGTTATCGGTAAACGCTTTTTCCCTTTCAATAGCGTTTTCAAGCTTGGTGAACAACTGATTCTGGCTATCAATTAGGGGAGTAATTTCTTGCAGGTTATGCCTTAACCGAATTGGATTTAAATCGTTTGGTGAGCGATTGGTGATGGCGTCTTTTAGTCGCTGAAGCGGCCTCAACTCTCTTCCTAAGGCAAACCAGATCACAAGCAGCGAAACCACGAGGGAAATGAGTGTTGGAAGGGCGCTGACGATTACCATCTGGACAAATATTGCATGTCGCTCAGAAAGCTTTTCAGCGATAGAAATGGTGTGCTTTTCTGTTTTTAAAGAAAATACCCGCCACTCGATGTTTTCAACAATAACGGTATCAAGTCCCGATGGTAGCGTATCAGGTAGTGTTAGCTCTTGAGGGTGGCTATTAGCAATAATTTCACCATTTAACGCGCTTATCTTACAGGCAAGGCCTTTTAAGGTGCCCGCATCGTTGAACGTACCGTTTGGGGAAAGCCCCAAGTTGCCCACTGAATTTTGGTCGGACAGCATAAGGTTATTCATCATTCTTGCTGTGGAGGCAAGGCGGCTATCCATGGCTTGGTTTATCTCGCTTTTCAGCTGGGTAATAGAGAAATAACTGGCTGTTAGCCACAAGACAAAAAATACAGGAGCAATAATTGCGATGAGCTTTAGTCGAAGACTCATGTTTCTTATTCCTGCTGATGAGCGAGGCGGTAGCCCAGACCACGTTCCGTGATAATGATATGTTTACCTACTTTTTTTCTAAGATTAAACAAATGCACGTTTAAGGCGTTGCTATTCACATCATCGTTGACGCCATATAAGTAGTCTTTAAGCTGTGCTTCACTTAAAATTCTGCCTGGGTTTGATAAGAATAAATACAGAAGTTTCAGTTCACATGCAGATAAGGATAACTGTTCGCCGCGCACTTCTACGCGTTTGGCTTTAGCATCAAACGTAAGCTCTTCAAACTTCAATATCTCGTGTAAATGCTGATCTTGTCTTCTCGTTACGCTGTAAATTCTCGCAATTAACTCTTCAAAGTCAAAAGGCTTTGTCACGTAGTCATCTGCGCCTTTGTTGAGCCCCGTCACCTTATCTTCAATGGCATCTCTTGCCGTTAAAAGAATGATTGCCATTGGCAGCTTTTTCTTCCTGACTAACGATAACAATTCCAGTCCGCTTCCATCGGGTAGTGCGATATCTAACAAGCACACGTCAAACTGGTTGATTGATACATAGTGCTTAGCCTCACTTAACGTGACGGCGTGGGTGACTTGCATGAGTTTGCTTTGAAGGTAAACACATACTGCGTCTGCAATAACGAGGTCGTCTTCAACGAGAAGAATATTCATAGTTTTTCACAAAGCGGTTTGATGCGTAGAAGCTAATGGGTGAACATTAATATTAAATTAATCTTTGGTAATTAGTTTACCAGCTCAAACTTACTAAGTGCATTTAACGTGAATACGATCAATTTAGGCCCTTTCGCTATGATGACCAGCACCGCATTAATTATTGCGGGTGTAATTATTTTCTGGAGCCTTGTCGGCTATTTGGCAAGAGCCAGTAAGCAGAAGAACGAAGTTACTGACACTATATTCTGGTCTATCGCAGCAGGGCTAGTTGTGGCACGTTTAATCTTCGTCATAGATTTGTGGGAGATTTATCAAAAAGACTGGCTTTCCGTACTCAATATTAGAGATGGTGGTTTCAATAGCTATTCTGGATGGTTTGCGGGCCTAACGGTTCTTTTGGTTAGAGCAAAAAAGCATCGTCAGCTTATGTCGTTTTATCTTAAATCTGGGGCTATCACCGCGGCTGCGTTGTTTCCACTAGTTGTAATTCAAACCTTATATAATACCTCTCCTAGTCCGCTAAATATCAATGCTCAGACTTCAAGTGGCGAGTATCAATCACTAGAGCTAAATATCGGTAAACCTGTCGTCATCAACTTTTGGGCTTCATGGTGCCCTCCGTGTCGCCGCGAAATGCCCGTTTTAGCGCGGGCACAACAAACGCAGTCAGACGTAAAATTTATTTTTATCAATCAAAGCGAAGCGCCCACGAAAGCAGAACGCTTCTTAATGAGCCAAGGTGTTGACCTTGAAAATACTTACTTTGATTTTGCAGGCAATATCTCAAAAAGCTTTGGCGCATATGGCCTGCCAACTACGTTATTTTTCAATGCAAAAGGCGAGTTAGTTGACCGCCACATGGGGGAGCTGTCTGAGGCTAGCCTTCAGCATTACCTCCGTCCTCTTCTCAAGTAAATTAAGTACCTCAAGGAATAAGAATGCTAAAAGTAGTCTCTTGGATGTTAGCTTTCTCTAGCTCATCATTCGCCACTGATAGTGAGCTTCCAAAGCCTCTCAGCATCGTTGAAAAGCAAGGCGGAGAGGTGATAAGTCGCTTTGATGCGCCATCCCAAATGACAGGCTATGTCATTGACTTCAAAGGTAATGCAATCACGGTTTATGTCACGGAAGATGGTCAGTATATGTTGGCTGGAAAAATGTTCGACGCAAACGGACAAGATGTTGGAGCTAACGAATTAAATAACTACATAAACGGTGCGCAAAGCGAAAAAATATGGCAGCAGTTGAGTGAGTCGAGTTGGGTTTTAGATGGTAACCCTAATGCTAGTAGAGTTGTCTATGCCTTTACCGATCCGAACTGCCCTTATTGTCAAAAGTTTTGGCAGCAGGCCCGACCGTGGGTTGACGCCGGTAATGTTCAAATTCGGCATATCCTGGTCGGTATATTGAAGGCTGATAGTTATGGAAAATCTGCAGCCATTCTTAGCGCAGAAAACCCTAGTGAGATTCTTCACAACCATGAAGCTGGTCAATTAGCGCTGCTTAAGCCTTTGAATAACCCGACACCAGAGGTGAAAAAGGAGCTTGATGACAACCACAGGCTTATGCGACGACTGAGCCTTTCCGCTACGCCTGCCATTTATTTTAGGGATGAGTCTGGTGCTGTGAAATTACAAATGGGGCTTCCGACCACAGCTCAATTAGAAACAGTGCTAGACAATTAAAGATAAAGGGAGAGACGGAATTAACAATGAGTACAAAATGTTCCCTTAAGTCAGGAGCTACATTTACTATTTATCTCAGATAAAAACCTTCAGTAATCTCATTTGAATCGTTTACGTATATTACTAATCAAAATTAAAGAGATATCCGTACATGAGAAAAGTTGTTATTGGAACCCATGATGAAGGGCTTAAAAGATTAAAGACGACAGACGTTGACGAGCCTCAAACAGTTGGAAGTAAAGAAATTAAAGTACGTGTTCATGCGAGTTCATTGAATTACCATGACCTTAGTGTTGCTAATGGCACTATTCCTACGGCGCAGAATCGTGTACCCCTGTCTGATTGCTCTGGCATCATTACTCAAGTTGGTGAGGACGTTGATGAGTTCGAGGAGGGCGATCATGTTGTGTCGACATTTTTTCCGGATTGGCTGAACGGTGAACCTAGGTGTAGCGATTTCAGTCGAACGCCTGGTGATGGCCTTGACGGATACGCAACAGAATATGTCGTTCGACCAGCCACATGGTTTACTAAAGCTCCACAAGGATGGAGCCATGCAGAGGCCGCCACAATTACAACGGCAGGGTTAACAGCGTGGAGAGCATTAGTTGTTGAGGGTAAGCTTAAAGCTGGCGACAAGGTGCTGTTGCTAGGTACTGGCGGTGTCTCAATATACGCACTTCAAATAGCCAAAGCGATGGGGGCATACGTTGCTATCACTTCCTCCTCGGATGAAAAGCTTGAAAAGGCTAAAGCCCTTGGCGCTGATTTCATCGTGAACTATAAAGCAGAACCCGAGTGGGGGAGTGCGGTTAACGCGTGGAGCGGAGAGAAAGGTGTAGACCACGTTGTGGAAGTGGGAGGGCCTGCTACCTTAGCACAGTCAATCAATGCGTGTCGTGTGAATGGAAATATTGTCCTTATTGGCGTATTGACCGGCGTGAAAGGAGATGTTCCAACAGCAGCGCTGATGGCAAAGCAGATCAATCTTAAAGGGATTATTGTTGGGAGCAGGGAGCATCAAAATGACTTCGTAAATGCCCTAGAGGCGAGCGGAATAAAGCCTGTAATTGATACAAGTTTTTCACTCGATGAACTCGCTAAAGCGTTTGAATATGAGGTTAATGGCAAACACTTCGGCAAGATTTGTATTGATATCTAAGAGTTCTGGCATTGTTTGTGACGCTATCAAAGTTAATGGTTTGCAAATCAAGTGATGCATTGATAACAAGACTTCTTTGTCAAAGCTGGATCATTGGCAGTTAGGGAGCCACTTGAATTAAATGATGATGATGGATTAAGTGTGCCAGCGGTGTTTCGCAACAGACTTCAAAAGCAAAAAGCCTTCCACACGGAAGGCTTTTTAATATCAATTATGCTCAGACTTAGACTATGTAAAAATGCTAATTTTTACTCAAACTTAACCTTCATCTGGTTGAGCTAAATGTTCCAGCCTTTCTTCAACCTAGAATATAGGTAGCGCCATACGCACAGGGCAAAAACGATAAACGCGCTGTCTATAATGAGCGAGTTCATGACTAACGAACTAGGGTAGTGAACAGCAAAGTGAGTAATGGCCAATACAACTAACAAGGCGGCGAGACAATTCAACAGCACCAAGTGAGTTTTCATAAGCACTTTTTGCATTAGTGAAGCGATAAGAATAGCTGTCAATGTTACCCAGAAAACAGGTTTTGTGGGCAGCGCCAGCGTTAACTCTAACAATGCAGCCCAAATAAATGCGATAGGCGTGCCCCACACAAAACCGAGCCAAAGCTGGTTTAAGGCATCTTGCTTAGCGCGTTTTGCCAGCCACAAATTTATGCCGGTAACAGAGATAATGGTTAACGCGAACCCCATTAATCCGAAGAATATCTTCATTGCTTCTGGACCAAAGTGGCCGAAGTGTATGCGATATACAGAAAATATCGCTTGTTGGCCAGCATCACCATCTGAATAACCGACTTTATCGATGTATTGTCCACTGGCATCAAAGCGGTATTGTTCTGAATAAATGAGCTTATCCAAGTGCTGAGAGCCGAGCAAAATATACTGATTGTCTTTGGTCGCGTTTTCCAAAGTAACAAAAATGGGCTGGGTATTGGGCTCCATTTTCATTATGTCGGTCAGCGCTTTTTCTATATTCGCAATGGCTGGCTGATGTTCAAGCTGAATTGATGAACCATAAATGTCGGCAAACAGATCAAGCTTGTTTCCTTCATATAAAGTATCGGCATAAATGGACGTTAAAAACGATGCTAAACCAAAATAAACGCCGGTTAGTGCAATCATCAAGTGAAAAGGCAAGCCCCACACGCTCATTCTATTGTGTAAGTCGCCTTGTGTAAGTTGCTCGTTGTTACCTGTTCGCAAGCGAAAGGCATCTTTAAAAATACGTCTGTGAGCAACAATGCCAGAGATAATCAATGCACTCAAAATAGCACCCAATACACTGACGGCCATCATTCCGATGTCTTCTGGCAAATGAAGAGCGGTGTGTAAATCAACGATTAAATCAGTAATAGGTGTTGTGGATGGTTCACTTAATTCGCCGGTTGGAGAAATATTCCAATACTCACCGTCTGCACTAATGCGTGCGCGTGGCAAATCGTGCGTAGGCAAGCGAATGACAATGTTTCCCTGTGTTTGACCCTCTTTCATTGTGAGAAAGCGTTCATAAGCATTTTGAATGCTGCCAGGGGTGTAATCTAGATTATCTGCAATATGGGGTTGTTCCCACCGCAGAAGTTCTTGAGAGAAAACAGATAAAGTGCCTGAAAAGCACACCCAATACATCAACACACTAACGGCTAGTCCTAACCAAGCGTGACTTTTTAAGGCGCTTTTATTTGCGCTGGGAGAAATAGAAATACTCATTTTATATACTATACAAGTAGAAGTAACTTAACGCGCTAAGTACACTCAACACCCCAACCGGGCGCCATAGTTTACTGTCTGCACACAGCCAGTATGCGCCACATCCCCATAATAGAGGCATGGTGTAAATTCCCAGTGCAATCTGGTTTACTTTGCTCATGCTAAGCGCTGTTGTCCACACTACGGTAACTAACATGGCGCAAATAGCACTTAAAAACACACTGCCAAGTAGTTTTACGAGGGCGTTAAAAGCAATAGCGGTAGACGGGGTAGTCAATCCAGATGCGAACGGTAAATCGACGCGTTTTACATCTTTACTTATTCGTTGTCGGGCGAGATAAATCCAACTCCATGCTTGTAAGGAGAAAGCGACTACTGCGTAGCAGGTACCTAATTCAGGGCCGTACTCTGTAATCCAAAGGCTTAAACTCGCCAGCATTAACAACAATGCCGAGAGTTTAGCTATACGTTTAAAGGCGATCTGTGTGCTTTGCCAAGCGCGGTAAAACAAACCTATCGCCAATGCGCTGCCTAAAAAGGCAGCGATTGACAGTAGCATAACTTAACCCGTTAAAAATTGAATGAAGCAGACAGTCTGAATGTCCGAGGTTCACTTAATACAAGGTAGTTTGAGCCAGGGAAGCCTCCTACCGACGCCCAGTAATTATTGTCAAAGACGTTATCTACACGAGCGCGAAGTGTGATGTCGGTCATTCCTGCAAAGAAGCTGTAACGAACGCCTAAATCGAAACGATTGGATGCATCGACTTCAAGGCTATTATCGGCACTGGCATATTGTTTCGATGTATAGGCCGCACGTGCATCGACAGTAAGCCCTGGAAGGGCATCAACATCCCACTCAATATTAATGTTAGCTTGTAAATCAGGAACACCAATGGCCGTTTTGCCATCTAGTGTACCGTCTTGAGTTTTCGTCATTTCCGCATCGAGCCAAGTGAATCCGCCCAAAACACGTAAATTTGAAGTTGGCATGCCAAATACGCTTAACTCAAGCCCTTGGTTTTGCTGTTCACCATCGGTACTGAAAACATTGTCTTTAATAATTGAGCTTTGCTTTGAGGTGTTGAAAACACTCAATGAACCACCGTATTGGCCAGCATCATATTTCACACCTACTTCTATTTGCTCGGCGCTGTATGGGTCAAAAGCTTCACCCGCGTTTTCAATTGGTTCACCACCGCTTGATGCAGGCGCTACCTCACCAGGAAGCAGCCCCTCGATATAGTTGGCGTAATAAGACACCTGTTCTGACGATTTATAAACAATGCCCACAACCGGCGTGAATTGAGATTCGTCGTACCCTGACAACTCATCACCTGTATTGTAATCAAAGGTGCGGGTTTCAATGTTTTGAACACGGCCACCAAGGGTTAAGAGAATTTTTCCATCGTTAAACGAAATCATGTCTGCAAGAGCAAAACTAGAAAGGTCTGTTTTTTCTGTGATTAGTGGGTTGCTAAGGTCGCCACCAATAAAGAAGTCAGCATCGGGCACGGTTGCCGTTACCGGGTTATAAATATTTCCAGCAAAGCCGCTAAAATCTGAAAACGCATAGGCATTTTCAGATTCTAGAAAAAACGTTGATGCAGACGTAATGATCGTGTGTCCCACGCTTGCGGTTTTGAATTCGATATTGAGACCCACTTCACCTGAGCGAATTTCATCATTTCTAACGTTATCAAAACGGTAAGCGGAAAAGTCGCCATTTGCTTCTGCCTGTCTAGGGTTAGCAAACACATTATCTTCTTCACCCGATCTGAAACCATACGCCGCCCATGCAGTGATGTTGTCGGTAAAATCGTATTCTCCTCGAACCGCACCGAAAAATTGACGCTCGTTAGTGTAAGTCCACTCTTGGGCAAAATTGGTGTCGCTGTCAGGCGCTTCTGGAATTGCACTGCCAGGAGTGACTGCAGGGCGTGGTGAGTCAACCTGATGGTCTTGGTAGCCCAAATCCAAAGAAAGACGGAAGTTATCGCTATCGTGATCAATGCCAATAGCAGCAACGCTCAATTCACGATCTTGGTTATCGATACTTGTTTCGCCGCCTCGTTGTACAAAGTTAGCTCTTATGCCTGTACTTTGACTGTCGTCGCCAAATCTGCGGCTTACATCTGCTGCGCCATACCAATGTCCTTGAGACTCGTATCCAAGCGTTACACGGTTTAATGGGTCATCGCCCGCGCGCTTAGGCACTATATTTACCGAACCACCTAAGCCGCTCCCTCCCGGTGCTGCGCCGTTTAGAAATGCACTGGCGCCACGGAAAACCTCAACGCGTTCTGACAACTCTGCAGCAACATATTGGCGAGGTAAAACACCGTACAATCCGTTGTAAGTCATATCGTCAGAATAAACGGGAAACCCGCGCATTACGTATAGTTCTTGAAAATTACCGAAGCCTTTTGCCACACGAACCACCGGATCGTTTTGCAACACATCGGCGATACTTCTTGCTTGCTGTTCCCTTATGATGTCTGCGGTAAAGTTGGTGCTTGCGAATGGAGAGTTCATCATGTCGAGATTACCTAAAATACCCGCGCGACCACCGCGAGATACTTGGCCTCCTGCAAAGCTATCTCGTAATTCAACCTGAGATGCATCAACAGTAATATGCTCAATGTCATCATTATTATTTTTTTCTGTTTGTGCATATACAGGCGCGCCTGCATACGACAGGCCGATCATCACGGCCAAGGCACTTTTAAGCAAATTCATGGGAGCTCCAAAAATCAAAAGACAACGAATATGATAACTATTTTCATTTTAAAAAGGCAGGATATGTTCCTTTAAAATATGCATTTCGTCTTTTATTTGAAGAGGACTATCGTGCTTTGTGCCTAGATGTTAGGTAAAAGTCCGCACACGCTGCTATCCATGCAACGTGGTTGAAGGGACGAAGAGAGTAAAATTATTTTGACTCGAGAAGTTTAATCCAGTGATCAAATACGCCCAGATTTTCGAGAATGATCTTAAAACACATTAGTATAGGCACGGCAAGTAAAACGCCTACCACACCCCATAGCCAACCCGTTATTGCTATCCAAATTATGATTATTAATGGGTTAAGCTGCATACTTCTTCCTAGCACCGCAGGCGTGATGAGTTGTGATTCAATAATATTCAATATTAAAAACAGACCCGCAGGCAGAAACGCACTGTTGGTAAGCCCAAACTGAACAAGCCCAACTACCAGCAATACCACACAGCTCGCCACACCACCCAAGTAGGGGACAAAGTTCATCAGCGCAACCAGCGCTCCCCAAAGTAACGCATCGTCTATTCCTAAATAGTAAAACACGCCTGCTGTAGATAATCCTAAGCATGAGTTTATGATGCTGATGGTGACGATATACGAAGACAGCTCCCTTTGAATTTGATCGACCAATACCAGCGTTCGTCGCTTGTTAGTAACTATGGGGAAGTCTCTTACAAAAACATTGAATAGGTTGGGGCCAAAAACCAACAAGAAGAAAATTAAAACAATACAGGCGAGCACCTGTGCCAGTAAAAATGGCGCGTTACCGAAGAGTGTGAGCCCAATATCTATTCCGCTTTGTTTAATTTTGTCCGTCACAGAGTTTGTGTTGTCTTGCGGTGGAGAAATTTCAGGTGACTTCTCATCGTCACCAAACCAGCTAAAGAATGAACGTTCTTTTTCAACGGGTTCAGCTGGAGGCGTTGCATAAGCGTCGATGTTGCTGCTTATCTCTTCAATTTCTTTGGATATCTCGGCAGCAATTTTGGGGAGAGATTGCATCCAGCGTTCTGCCGGTTCAGCAAGCTCTATACCTAAAAATGTAAACGGCGCGACCAGCAAAGCAATCAGGGCTCCTGCTGAAAGTGTGCGAGGTATCAATAACTTGCGTGCGAATGCAACAAGAGGGCTCAAAAGCAGAGCAACAAAGGCGGAAAAGAAAAGAGGAACAAGTAAAGATTTGGCAAGGTACAATGTATAAATGACAGCAAAAATCACAAGAATATTTAGCAGTCTGGTTTGTTGGGCTATTTTGGGGAACTTACCAGCATACTTCGCGTTCCCTTTATCTTGATTCGAGCCAGCGTTGTCCATGTCTTAGCCTTGGTAGAAAGTGATCTTGGTAGAACTTTTACTAGTGATAGCGTAAGTGTTACGAAAATTTAATCATTTAAGTTCAATTACCGCACCGCTATAGAAGTCGCTTTGTACTGCTTTACGTAAATCGTTAGCTAAATAGTGATTTCTACTTTAGTATAATTTTTTCTGCATTATTTGAGCGAATTATGTCTGAGCCAATAAGTAGGGCTCATCTTCTTTTACCGACGACATCCCCTTTCAAGCTCTTATAGAAAACATAACTGGTGCGGTGATATTTGCCGATGATAATCAAGATGCCGTTATTACCATGGGATGGATATTGGAGGCAAAAGGGTGTCAGGTTCAAGTAGTGGAAGATGGGTCATCCGCATTAAAGGCTGTCGCGTCTTTCACGCCCGATTTAGTGTTGTTGGATATCGGCATGCCGGGTATGAATGGTTACGAATTATGTACGGCACTTCGTCAAAATCGCGCGTTACCATACGGCACGATGCGCCAAAGGGCTTTAAAGCTGTATTGGCTGCCAGCTATAAACCTTCGATGGTGTTATTGGTAACACATTCGATAATATCGCAACAGTGTTGTGATCTTTCTGAGTAAGAAAGGTACTACTAAAACCATGCACGGATTAATTTTTTAACGGAGAGTACTAATGCCCCGCATTACTCGTCGTCACTTTCTTCAATTGGCAGGTTCAGGTTTGCTGGTTGCGCACAGTCCTTATTTAATGGCACAGCCTTCGAAAAAGAAAATAGGCGTGGCGCTGTTAGGGTTGGGCAATTACAGCACAAATTTACTCGCCCCTGCCTTACAGGACACTAAACACTGTGAATTACGGGGGATAATCACGGGGAGCGAGAGTAAGATCCCGCAGTGGCAGCAAAAGTACGGCATTAAAGACAGTAATGTGTACACGTACAGCACCATGGCAGATATTGCGAATAATGACGATATTGACGTTATTTACGTTGTAACGCCTACTGGCACACACAAGGACTTTGCGGTACAAGCCGCAAATACCGGAAAGCATGTGTGGTGTGAAAAGCCAATGGCCATGGATAGCGAGGAATGCCAAGCTATCATAGATGCGTGTAACAAAAATGGCGTGCAGTTGTCGATAGGCTATCGTATGCAGCACGAACCCAATACCCGCACTTTTCATCAGTATCTTGAAACTAAGCCGTATGGAAACTTGACCGCGGTATCGAGCTTTGCTGGTTATGCAGGACAAGGAAGAGCGCCTGATAACTGGCGAATGAAAAAGCACATGGGCGGCGGTGCACTTTATGATATGGGCGTTTACGCGATAAACGGCGCACGCTTTTTAACGGGCCGTGAGCCATTAGCGGTGACGGGAAGTCATCCACCACAGCGCTTTCCAGAGACGTTTACTGAGGTTGATGAAACGACCTTGTTTACGATGGATTTTGGCGACGGACTAGTGGCCGATTGCGGTACCAGTGTAGTAAAAGGGTTTAACCATTTTAAAGCTGATTGTGAAAAAGGCTGGTATCAACTTAAACCCATGCAGAGCTACAGTGGGGTAACGGGCACCACGTCTGATGGAAAAACGCTGGCTCCCATAAACGGTATGCAGCAAACGCTGCAAATGGATAACGATGCACTGGCCATATTAACTGGACAACAGCCTATGGTGACTGGCAATGAAGGTCTGGCCGATATCCGCATTGTGAACGCTATATTTAAGGCGGCGAGAACAGGGGAAACGGTTGCGTTGTAAGGCGCTTTTGCGCGAATACGCTATCGGACAGTGAATGCCATTTGCTCATTTTGCGACTGGGTCTACCAGACTTTTGCGTCTTAGTTACCGTTCATTAAGAAGGTTAATTAGCGCTTCCAAGTCCTTTTTGTCAGCTAATTCACTAAACCATTGGGATATTTCTGTCGCCTGAATTAGCCCCATTATTGCCCCCAATACAAAACCGCGGTGAACGTTGTCGCCCCCCACGTTGGTGTTCGCAATCAACGCCTTTTTAGGCGTATCAGCATAACGGTAAGCGAAGTACAAAACGGCGGGCCACGCGTCTGAGATATAACACGCTGGCGAATACATACGACCAACAATCTCGATATGGCTTTTGCTTTTTGCCGCTATCGCAGCCAAATTCATGTGCGCAGATTTACGGGCAATATCTTCTAAAATGGCCTTGGGTGATTCACCTTCGCGATGCACTAATTTGTAGATTAACTCAACATAGAAATCGCACACCGATGCTAAAGATTCATCCGGGTGAGTTAAATAAAGGTGACTACGACACAGGCGTTTGATGTCCTCAAGGGCTGTGCTTTTGCTTGCTTCTACTACCGCCAAAGGTGTTACCGACACAAAAGCGCCTATTGAAGCCGTATCATGTGTAACCGCCCCGCATTTGTGTGCTGGAGTACCTTGTTCTAAGTTCGCAAAAAAGCCTCTGTGATAAGACTCAGCGTATGTGTCAGGATGTTTAGGTTCATCAGCGCGCATAAAGCTAATATATTGAGTTAAAAACTCGTTTTCGTCATACCCTTTAAGTGCGCATGATAAAACGATACGCGCGCAATGTGCATTGAGTGTATTTTCTCCTGCTTTCATACCATGATGGTAATGAATGTTGTCCTTGCCCCAATACTGCCTTTTACCTTTGAGAATAACGTCGCCCACTATCTCTTTTTGATTTGCAGATGCCTTATTCGCGCGCCCACCTTGCTGCGTGGAATGTAGCGACATTATTGAAGACGGATGAAATGATGGCGCATCCTCAAATTGCTCTATCCCTAACGGAAATGCCTTATAAATATCTGCTGGGTTGTAATACCAATGTACCGGCATAGCCAACGCGTCGCCGATAAACGCGTTCTTAAGCGCTGCTTTTGCTCGTTTGATTGACAGTGAAGACATTTCTTTAAGCCTACCTCTTATGCAGTACTGTGCGGGATTGAATAATCAAGTACCTTTAAATTACGCACTGTAGGTCGAAAATGATCGTTCTAATGCTCATCGAAAAGCGACTTGTTGCGGATATATTTTCGCATGTAGTGATAGGTAATTGGGCGTAACAACCAGCTGTGAAGCGACATCAAAAAGCGTTTATGGGTAGGCGTGTTTTCGTAAATTTTATCATCGTGCAGCCACAGCATCTTGCCAACGTGCCAGAAGTAAAAAGGGAAGGGCGGCATAAAGGTTATTACATCTAAATCGCAGCAAATGCGATACGTTCTATGGTGTAGCGTGTAGTGCTTATACCAAGAGCGCGTGCCCACTGCGGGCTGTCCGAAAGTCACTACCCTTTTTACTGACTTTGCGTATAAACGCTCAAAGTAATCAGCCATTAATACCGCTACTGCGCCGCCGGACGAATGGCCAATGAATGTAAAGCGCTTGCCTTGCTGCCTAAGTGGTTCAAGCACTTTTACAAGTAGCTCTCTAAGTGGTAATGCTTCATTGGATGTTTTAGTGCTGGAATACATAGGTTGAGCCAATAGCCGCGCAAACCCCCAGTGGACCCAGAATTTTCTGTTTAACTGATTGAGTTTGTTTGGGATAAAGAATAAATTCGCTAGCCAATCTCTTACCCCCAATGATCCGCGAAAAACGATAATGACCTCTTTTTTATTCTCGACCCACAAGATTCTTACGCTCATTCTGCCGTACTTATCGACTAGCTGGCGTTCATAAAAAGGATCTAAGATTTTTTGGTATTGCTCGTCGGCATCAGGGTAGGCGAGTTGGCAGAGAATGGCATATCTTTCATATTGATAGCGTTTCAATTTCTTCATGAAAACTCGTATTGGAGCATTTAGCGTTTTTGAAGCTGAGCCGTTGAAGACTCTTTCACTGAATACTTCACGCTACAGGAAGTTTATTTCAGTGTTATGACGGGGCGCGTCATTTTTCTTTAACTTGCTCAGAGTAAAGCCCCTTTTCACGGCAATACTCACTTAACTCAAACTCGCTCAATGCTGCTGTTTCTAAAACAATTGCGAACTTTTGCTCTGGTGACTAACCTTCTGAACTATTGCTACCTGCCAAACTAGAACCTGCTTGTAAATACTTATCTCGCCATGAATACAAAATAGATAAGTTGATACTCTCTAGCTTTGCGAATTGGCTTAATGATAAGCCACTTTCAACCAGCTTTCTAATGACGGTTTTCTTATGGTCTTCAGGATAATGCTTCACTAATAACTAACTTACCGCTCCTGTTATATTTTTATGAAAAACTGAGGCGACAACTATCCTGACACAGGGGGTATCGGGGAAAGCCTAAAAACGTGATGTTCCATAGCGACCAGGGATGTCATTACACGAGCCGAAAATTCCGTCAGCTAATTTGGCGGTATCGCTTAACACAAAGTATGAGTCGCAGGGGAAATTGTTGGGATATAGCCCGATGGAACGCTTTTTCAGAAGTCTCAAACCGAATGGGTTCCAACTACTGGTTACCGGAATTTTGCTGAAGCAAAGCAGAAGATTGGTGATTACATTTATGGCTATTACAGCCGACTGAGACCGCATTCATACAACGGTGGTCTAACACCGAATGAATCGGAGAAACGTTATTGGAATAGCTACAACGATGTGGCCAAAATGACTTGACCACTACAAGCTAAGTATCAGTTTGATTATTAACCAGCATGCTAAACTTGCGATGGCGTCATTTTCATTTTTGCCCATTCGGCAAATTCTTGATAGGTACAGCAATCGGAGAATCCCTTCCCATCA
>NZ_JAKRFB010000055.1:0-29106 GCF_022348315.1 Alteromonas sp. MmMcT2-5
ATTAAATATATCGAAATATGAATCGTCGTTGTGACACTCTTAACGAGTGCCCACACAGATTGTCTTGTCTAAATTTTTAAAGAACATTCACTAGAAGCCGTTACTTCTTAGTGACTCACCCTGCTCGAGTGAGGTGCGCATTTTACATCGTTTGTTTTCGATGTCAACCATGTTTTTAAACTTTTTATTTGTTTGAAAACTTGGTTTCGCACTTGTTGCTGAGTTGGCTTTGTTTTTCTCGAAGCCCCCTCAGAACGTGGAGCGCATTATAGATACCTCTTGTGAAAGATCAACACTTAAATTGGATTTTTTTGCTTTTTAAGCCACTTTTGGTGTTAACCGCTCATTTCTGCATCATTTCTAGCGACTCAATCCATCTTTAGACTAGTTTTTTCACATTTTATTGTTCAATTTGTTACAAATGAGTAAACTATATACAGCCTCCAACACCATAATAAACAATAGAAAGGTAGGTATATGAAAGTAGGCTTTATTCGATGCGCTGTTATTAGCGCTATTTTTGCAATTGCAGGTTACTTGTTATTTTCTTCTGCTAGTTTAAACGTCCATGTTCCACTGACCGTCTCAGCAGCTCTGCTGATCAGCGGTATCGTTACTCCTTGGCTAGCGTCTCTTATTCAAAGTCCATCTTCCTCAGATGCCAGAGCACATTCTAATGACGGATCAGTAGAAACTTTATATGTGGGTAATTTGCCTTATAGAGCAAACGAGAACGCTGTAAAGGAATACTTCAGTAGCTTTATTGAAGTACAGTCGGTTCGCTTAATGAAGGATCGTAAAACTGGAAAAAGAAAAGGATACGGTTTTATCGAGGTTGTAACAGACGACCTAAACAGTGTTATCGATAAAACCAACGACTCAATCTTCCAGGAACGAACGCTAAAAGTTCGCCCTGCAAAGGACAAAGTCGAACACGCGTAATTCTACGTACGGTTTAAAGGCTATAAAAAAAGCCCGGCTAGCTTTCGCTACCGGGCTTTTATATTAGTAAATAAATAGTTATTCACTTGTCTCAGCAGATTGAGGAAGTCCATTAAGTAACGTTTGATTGAAAGCATGAAACCTATTTATAGCAGATACAAGATCTGGCACTTGCACGTCTTTCATCTCATTAATCAACCCACCTATTAAGGTATTATAGTCTTCGTTACTTCCTAACGTACTTTCGGCATTAGCAAAAGTATCCATCATCTTTTCTAGATATTGCGCTATAGGGCTAACCACATTCCCAAACTTCGAATTATCGCTTTTGTCTTCATTGTAATGTTGGATGTTCTCATACGTCTTTAGCACTTCGGTCTGTGTTGTTCTATTTAACTGTAACGCGTAGCCAACTAACTCTTTATCGTCAAAGCCTAAACTTAACGCTTCTTCAAATGCTTTGTCGATGTCACCACTGTAAAAGGTGTCGGCGAGATCCTGAACTTGACCAACCAAATCAGCTATCGACTCTAACTCATCTTCATCAAGCTCGCCTTTCAATGAAAAGCTAATACCGCTTCGCTCATAGTATTGGTACGAAGTTTGTTGTTGGTATGACGCTGAAAAATTGTTATCGCCTTGCTCGTCACTACCGCCTGATTGCTCCTGAGATGCCTGTGCTTGGAAATTAAGTTGTTGAGACGCTTGGAACGAGCGAAGACTCTCAAAACTAAAACTCACTTCGTCGCCATCTTTAGTTCGAATCAGCAAGCTTCCGCTTTTCTCATCCGATGCAGCTACCGCGTTTAAGGACGAAAGCGTTACAGCGTTCGGCTGCTGTCGACCAAATATGTCAGTTTCCAGATCGTTTATTCCTGTATCGATGAGATCGCGGCTTTTTGTCATCCCTTGCTCAATCTCTTCATTCATAAAACCAGCGAGGTCTTTTTCAGCCATAGCGAATCCACGGCTTACGCCTTCTCTCGCTTGGCTAAATAAGTCATTAAGCTTTTCTTCGCTGGCACCACCGTTTGCCGCACCTCTAATGACGCCACCTACGAACTTAAGTACGTTTCTGGCAACTTTTTCAAAGTCGAACAAACTGTTCGACTTATCTTCAATGGTTTTCTCTTTGGCTTCTTGTGGCTTTTGGCCATCTATGACCAACGCTTGGTTAAGGCTGCTACTCACCACACGTAAGCCGATGCTAGTTTGGCTACTGGAAACAGATACTGATGCCGCTTGTTGTTTAGAAAACTCAGCCGCTTGCTGCAATCCGTCTTGTTGTAACTGCTTTTTCAACATTTCGTTCGGGTGAACTGATGCCTTTTGATCTGCTTTTTGATCGACCTTCTGGTCGCCCATAAAAGCCTTAATTTGACCCACGTTCATAATTTGATCCTCACTATCCTCAATCTTATTATCGGCAAAGAATCAGTATTGTTTAATTTTAATACAGCTTTTTTACTAGTTCGTTCCTAATAATAATGCAGAAGTAGATAGAGCTTGTTGCAGTTATTTTATAAGGGACTACAATTCGCGACCTCAATATTGAATGGAGAATTTTATGACCGCGACCGAACAACAACGCTATCAAGCTCAGTTGGACGAAAAAGTAGAACGTCTTACTGCGTTACTTTCTCCGTTCAATGCGCCTGACTTAACCGTATTTCCATCGCAACCAACGCACTACCGTATGCGCGCCGAATTTAGAGTATGGCATGAAGGCGATGATTTGTTTCACATCATGTTCAACCAGGAAACAAAAGAAAAGTACCGCGTAGATAGCTTTCCTCCTGCTTGTAAAGCAATAAACGATGCTATGGCGCTGTTGCTTGAAGAAGTAAGACCAAATGAAGTGCTAAGAAAGAAGCTTTTTCAAATCGATTATCTTTCTGCACTATCTGGCGAGCTTGTCATCAGCCTTTTATACCATCGTCAACTAGATGAGAAGTGGCAAGAGGCTGCAAAAGAATTAAAGGCGAAACTCGAGGCTCACTTTCCGAAAGTAAACATCATCGGCCGTGCGAGAAAACAAAAGCTTATTATCGACAACGATTTTGTTATTGAGCGCTTACCCGTTAATGGCAAAGAATTCATATTTAAGCATATCGAAAATAGCTTCACTCAGCCCAATGCCGAAGTGAACTGTAGCATGATTGAATGGGCACTAGATTGCGTAAAGCCGCTCTCTGGCGATTTACTGGAGATGTATTGCGGTGCAGGTAACTTCTCACTGCCGCTAGCGCTTCACTTCGATAATGTTGTGGGGACCGAAATAGCCAAGCCCTCTGTACAAGCTGCGCAGTTTAATATTGAACAAAATCAGCTTAATAATGTGAAGATCGTAAGACTCGCCGCTGAAGAATTCACTCAGGCTATGAAAGGTGAACGTACGTTTAGTCGCTTAGAAGGCATTGATCTAAGTACATATAATTTCACAACTGTATTGGTCGATCCACCAAGAGCTGGGTTGGATGAAGACTCGCTTAGAATGATTCAGGATTACGATAATATCGTGTATATCTCGTGTAACCCTGAAACGTTGGCGCAAAATCTTGAGCTTTTAAGTGAAACTCACGACGTTGCTCAATCGGCAT
This sequence comes from Alteromonas sp. MmMcT2-5, assembly GCF_022348315.1. NCBI lineage: Bacteria > Pseudomonadati > Pseudomonadota > Gammaproteobacteria > Alteromonadales > Alteromonadaceae > Alteromonas > Alteromonas sp. MmMcT2-5. The sequence continues at coordinate 3,543 of NZ_JAKRFB010000055.1, forward strand.
TATTCGATCAATTCCCGTTTACTCATCACATTGAGGCTGGCGTTTTACTTACACGCAAAAGCTAGTTTTGGTAAAAATTGACAAGGCCTTTGGAGTCACAAAGGCCTATGAAGACATATTAGAATAAGGTGGCTTTGATTAGAGCAAACGATGTGGACTTAAAAGGCCAATCGCCACTAATTCAATTATACGCTTTTTTGCGTTGCACCTACTTGAACGAAGCGAAGCTGTGCTTTCACTCTCTCACCAATTTCGCGGCGAAGCTTATCATCAGCTTCTAGTGCTTCAGCACCTGCACTGAATACGAGCCTAACCATAGCATCAGCTTGAAGCTGCGCGCATGAGTATTCTACGCCCTGCTGTTCAATAATGTAGTCGGTCAACTCGTCGATGAAGTGTTGAATCTCTCTAAATACTGCCAACCGATAAGCCGACGACGTACCAGTATGCTCGCGTAATAATAAACGAAATACGTTTGTATTTGCCGCAATAAATTCCATGAAGGTTTCAACAGAAGTATGTATTACGCCACCTCCAGAGGCTATACGCCGCCTTGCCTGACGCATAAGCTGCCGCAATGCTAAACCGGCTTCATCCACCAGCGTTAAACCTAATTCGTCCATATCTTTGAAGTGTCGATAAAAAGACGTAGGTGCTATACCTGCCTCTCGGGCAACTTCACGCAAGCTGATTGCAGATAAGCTGCGGTTTTCATCGAGCAAAGAAAACGCAGCATGAATGATATTTTGGCGGGTTTTTAATTTCTGTTCTTGTCGACTCACATTCGCACCATAGGTTGATTAGCTCTAAACGGCTTGATGATTTTTAGCGCTTAGGGTTGAAGCCCTTACGTCATCTGTATAGCCATTAACGCAATCAAACTTCGTACATCAAAGACTAGCATGTGTAGTTTATCGCAACACACACCAGTGGGGAAAGAGAAACAGAATCATCTCTTTTATAAACAAGCATTAAGCGGAAAAAGCCACAATTAACGAGCGCTTCAGCGTAGCTTTACTATAATTAAACTTTACACATGTAAGCAGAACTAATCTGGGTTTTGCTTGCCTGAAGCCTCGTAAAACGATAAATTAGCGAACAGTTGTAAGCCAAGTTGTATAAAATGAAAAAACCTCCTCTTATCCTTACTAATGTGCTGGTATTTATTATATCTGGCGCAATTGCGTTTATTGGTGTGCCGCTATGGGTGGCGTATCAAGGCATCGATTGGGCAGAAATCGGTGCGGCTATATTCCTATTTTACTTTACCGGTATGTCTATAACTGCCGGCTACCACCGCTTATGGTCGCATAAAACTTACGACGCCAATGTGGTTGTTCGTGTGATCCTTGCGATTGGTGGCGCTATGGCGCTGCAAAATAGTATTTTGCACTGGTCGTCAGATCATCGCGTTCATCATCGTCATGTTGATGATAACGACAAAGACCCCTACTCTGCCAAGAAAGGGCTTTGGTTTGCGCATATCGGCTGGATGTTGCGTGAGTATCAGGCCAAACGTTACGATGACTACAGTAACTGTAAAGATCTTCAAAAAGATAAAGTGGTGATGTGGCAGCATAACTACTATTTGCCCATCGTGCTGGCGGCTAACTTTGGTATCACAGGTCTTCTGGGCTATTTAAATGGTGACGTATTAGGCATGATCTTGGTAGCCGGTGTACTTCGCCTGGTGCTAGTGCATCACGTAACCTTCTTTATCAATTCTCTTGCTCATTTTTGGGGTAGCCAGCCTTACACCGATAAGAACACAGCACGAGATAACGGTATTCTTGCGTTTTTTACCTTTGGTGAAGGTTATCACAATTACCATCACATCTTTGAGTACGACTATCGTAATGGCATTCGCTGGTATCAGTTTGATCCTACAAAATGGCTTATTAAGGGATTATCACTGGTAGGACTGACATCCAACCTTCGCAAAGTGCCAGAAGAGCGCATCGAGAAAGCGTTAGCAGCAATGCAGCTGCAAAGAGCAAGTGAAAAAGTATCGCTACTGCCTAATGCTGAAGAAATGATGCATACCATTCAAGAAGAATACGACTTGTTAATGCAGCGCATGAGTGAATACTACGCCACGAAAAAACGTGTTATGCGCGTTAAACAACGCACCCTAAAGCGCAGTATCGAAGGGCTTGAGCTTGCATACAAGTACAAAGAGCTGAAACACGCATTTGCTGTACAGAAAGAGAAATGGACACAGTTACATAGTTTGTCATTGCAAATGGCGTAAATTAACGCCCTCTTTTATACGTTTGAACGCTAAAAACCACATAAGTGTCTGCTTATGTGGTTTTTTTTTATTCTATAGTTGGATAAGGTCGTTATACTAAAACCAGAATCATTCATTTTGTATTACGGCTAACCTAGTGGTGACATCGCATTACAAAAGTAACAACATGGGAAAGTAAGATGGCAACGAAGCAAAAAACCAAAGCCCCGTCGTATCATTACGACGCTATCGTTATTGGCACAGGTCCTGGTGGAGAAGGCGTTGCAATGCAGCTTGCCAAAGCCGGAAAAAAAGTGGCGGTTGTTGAGCGCTACGAGGCAGTGGGAGGGGGTTGTACCCATTGGGGAACCATTCCATCGAAAGCGCTTCGTCACTCAGTAAGTCGTCTTATTGAATATAACTCTTCTCCCTTGTTTGCCGACAACCACTTAAGTAAGAGTCTTACGTTTTCTGACATCATGCGCCATGCTAGCGGTGTGGTAAAAAGCCAAACTCGACTTCGCTCTTCTTTCTACGACAGAAATCGTGTGACGCTATTTCACGGCGAAGCCAGTTTCGTAGATGCGCATACGTTAGAGATAACCCGTAAAGATGGCTCTAAAGATACTGTCACTGCAGGCCAAATTGCTATTGCCACAGGGTCGCGTCCTTATTGTCCTAAAGACATCGACTTTAATCACCCGCGTATTTATAACTCAGACACTATCCTATCTTTAGATCACGATCCCAAATCAATAATTATCTATGGCGCTGGGGTCATTGGCTCTGAATATGCCAGTATTTTCAGAGGACTAGGCGTAAAAGTTGACCTCGTTAACATGCGCGATCGCTTACTGTCATTTCTTGATGACGAGATATCAGACGCACTCAGTTATCACCTGTGGAACAATGGCGTACTCATCCGGCACAATGAGGCCTATTCTTCGGTTGAAGCTACCGATGACTCGGTTATTTTAAACTTAGAGTCGGGCAAGCGTATGCGCGCAGATTGTCTCTTGTTTGCTAACGGAAGAACGGGTAATACAGATACACTTAAACTCGAGAATATTGGTTTAAAAGCCGATGGCAGAGGCCAACTCAAGGTTAATGAAAATTATCAAACTGACGTAGACAATGTATTTGCAGTCGGCGATGTCATTGGCTATCCAAGTTTAGCATCTGCGGCTTATAACCAAGGTCGCTTTGCCGCTGAAGCTATGCTTGGCATAAAAACACATTCGGCATTGGTAGAAGATATTCCGTCAGGCATATACACCATCCCGGAAATAAGTTCTGTTGGTAAAACAGAGCAAGAGCTTACTGCAGCAAAAGTGCCTTATGAAGTGGGAAGAGCTCAGTTCAAACATTTGGCCAGAGCCCAAATCGCGTCAACGCAGACAGGAAGTCTGAAAATCTTGTTTCATCGCGAAACTAAAGAAATCTTGGGCATTCATTGTTTCGGTGAACGTGCCTCCGAGATTGTTCACATCGGCCAAGCGATCATGCAGCAAAAGGGCGAAGGCAATACCATAGATTACTTCGTTAACACTACGTTTAACTATCCAACCATGGCAGAAGCTTATCGAGTTGCTGCTATTAATGGACTTAATAGAATTTTCTAACGGACACAAAAAAGCCGGCGAGATTGTCGCCGGCTTAATATGCGTTAACTAAGAAATTAGTTACGGTTCGCAGCAAGCGCGTTAAGCGAATCTTTATGTGCTACGATGTCGATGTGCATATTTTCTTGATCGAACGTCATTGTTGCAATGGCGTAGTCACCCTGACTATCGCTTGCAATGTCGATCAACTTTGCTTGTGCATCACGGAAACGAATGTTATTGCCGATTTTGTCAGACATACATTGGTTATTCATTTCGAATGTTTTCGCATCCATGCAATCGAAAAGCTGGTTATCACCAGATTCCGCATGCGCAATACCAAAGGCCGCTGATAGAGCTAGGGTTAGTACTACTTTACGCATGTTTCTTCTCCTGTGTTACAGTCTACTACTGTCACTATTAAACATACTGTATATACATAAGATAGTCAAACTGAGATCATAGTTTTGTGACAAAAGTATGACAAAGAGAAATATTTGGAGAAAAATGTGAAAGGCCACGATGCACTGGTGGTTAAAGCGAGAAATTGTAGACTGTGTGCCCCTCACCTACCGCATCAACCCAACCCCATATTTAGCACTGCACCATCAACTAAAGTGCTTATTATTGGGCAAGCACCGGGGTTGAAAGCTCATGAACGCAACATTGCGTTTGATGATCCCAGCGGAGATCGGTTACGCGATTGGTTGTCTGTCTCGAGGGAGACCTTTTATAACCCTAGCTTAATTTCGGTGCTACCAATGGGCTTCTGCTTTCCAGGTTATAAAAATGGAGCCGATGCCCCGCCAAGAAAAGAATGTGCTCCCGCTTGGCATAATGACTTTCTTCTTTATTTAAAACCTGAAGTAACGCTTTACGTGGGACGTTACTCGCAACAGTATTATTTACCGCAACACAAAACGTTAACTGAAGCTGTACGCAGTCCGACTGAAACACATTTCGTACTGCCCCACCCGTCAGGAAGAAACAACAGGTGGCTCGCTAAAAACTCTTGGTTTGAATTAGATATCCTTCCCAAGTTGCGAGACACTGTCAAATCTGTATTAAAAGTTTAGTCGTGCTCTTCAAGAAACGCTAAAAGCGCATCGAACGGCATAGGCTTCGCGTACAAGTAGCCCTGTGCTTCGTCACATCCAAGCTTTATCATGTAACTCGCCTGCTCTCTTTTTTCTACGCCTTCGGCAATAGTCAATAAGCCTAGCTTGTTCCCCAAAGTCACAATTGTCTCAGCAAGCACTGCGCTTGCACCCGGTTTAATGTCTTTGACAAAAGAACGATCGACCTTCAATCGATCTAACGGAAGCTGCTGTAGATAACTCATGGAGGAAAAGCCTGTTCCAAAGTCATCAATGGCTATTTTCACCCCAAATTCTTTTAACGAACGCAATGCATCTATTACAATTTGCGGCTCATCCATCACCACGCTTTCTGTTATTTCTAGCTCTAACAGGCTTGGGTCGCAGTTGGCGTTAGATAGTGCCTGCTTAACTTTTTCTACAAATAACCTGTCGCGGAACTGCGGAATAGAGATGTTAACGGCAACTCTTAGATGGCCGTAGCCTTTTTCTTTCAATTCCTGAAGACGACGGCATGACTCTTCTAGCACCCATTCACCGATATCAACGATAAGACCTGAATACTCAGCAAGTGGTACAAACACGGCGGGAGAAATGTATCCCCCTTCACCATTGGGCCAGCGTAGTAAGCCTTCCATGCCAACAACTTTTTCATTCAGTAAGCCCACTTGCGGCTGAAACCACAGCTCCAGCTTTCTTGCTGCAAAGTCACTTCGGAGTTGGCGAATCATATCTAGGCGCCAAGTCGTCTGATCTTCAATATCTTTGGCGTAATATTCGAAGTTATCTGTTAGATTTTTCTTAGCACGGTTTAACGCAATATTCGTGCGCTTTAAAATCTCAATGCCGATGTGGCGTTTATTGTCTAACTTGCACAATCCAAGTGTTATATTCACCGGAAGGGTGTGATCACCTACCTGAAATGAAGACTGGAAAATGTTGTTAATGGACTTGGGGCATACCAGATCGTCAGGACCAATAAGACCAAATACATCAGCACCTATGCGGCCTTTTTTCACTATGCTATCGAAAGAAGATTGAAAGCGATCGCTAATAGCTCGCAACAATTCGTTGCCGACTTCTTGCCCTAAACCATCATTTATATCGGAAAAGTGATTTACGTCGATAAGAGCTACGCTATAGTTTTCTCCGGCAAACAAATGAGGTTTATCGAGCATATTGATAAACTCATTGCGGTTTGGCAGACGGGTTAACCAGTCTCTGAACGCCGCATTTCTTAATTCATGGAAAAGATTAACGTTTTCGTATCCCACTGAAATACTGGATAGAAAAACCTCAAGTAAGTGCTTGTCTAGCTCACTAATCTCGTGGGTTTGTCGAACAAATACGGCAGCTTCAAAACCAGCGCGGCTGATATACAGCACAGAGCAACTGGGCTCAAAAATGTGCTTTTTAAGACGTAGGCACCGACTAATGTTTTCTTCAATTTCAAGGTTTTTAAGCGTGAACACAGGCTGGTTTATAAATTTCGCATACTCACCCGCAGCGCCAAGCACGTAAACCTCTTCGTCCTCTCGGTCTAGCAAAGAACCCGCTCTTGCGCACAATAAACCTTCGGAATCTAAACCAATAAGCGAACTAATCTGAGTAACTACACCTTCGCAAAACTCTTTCACCGAATGTTCTTCAAACAAGTTCGCTGAAGAGGTGATTATTTTCTCTAAACCAGCACGGCTTTGACTAATCGTTACAATTTGCTGATAAGAGCGTAGTGAGGAAATGATAGTAGTCAGTAATTTGGCGCGAGTAAGTTCTGTTTTGGTTTTGTAGTCATTGATATCGTAAACTTTAATGACTTGCTCTTCAGGCGCGTAGCCGGGCTGGCCCGTACGTAAGATAATTCGAGGTTCAACTAACTTCATGTCTTCGCGGATGTATTTAACAACATCAAAACCCGCGTCATCAGTCTCCATAACGACATCAAGTAAAATTATGGCAATGCTGTTGCCATATTCGTGCAGCATTTCTTTGGCTTGTTTTGCTGAATAAGCGTGGATGAAGTTTAATTTGCGATCGTTTACGATGAGATCAGATAGCGCGAGACGCGTTACGGTGTGAATCTCTTCATCGTCATCGACAATAAGAATGTTCCAGTCTTTGCCCAATAAGGTTTGCTCTTCAACTGAACCATCATCATCTAAAAAAATTAATTCGTCGTTATCGTAATCCATTGCCGACATTACCGCTCATTTCCTCGATACAAACAAAACAAGAATGCGCTACTCATTGTATTAAGGCAACGATTACATTGATAAATGGGTTACGCAATGCAATAGTGCTCTCATGTTACATGCCATTTTACATTCGATCATTTAAGCATTTATGAAGATTACATCCCAGCACTTTTCCCCTGAGGTAAAAAAACCACAGGAAACGGAAGAGAAGACTGTAAAGGTGACAGCCGAATCGCCTGCGGCTGAAAAAGCGGCCAGCAACGCAGTGAAAACCGATGCTAGTCGCCAACGCATGCTTTCCTGGTTTGCCAGAGTGGGTATAAGCCCCTCTATGATGTCCCCTGATCCTAAAAAGCAAAAGCATGCACTAGAAAGAAGAAAACAAATATTAGAAACCCAAAAAGCGAGCAATCTTCAAGCTGTATTAAATATAGCATTAAATGTGACGATCAACGAACAAACTAGCGATAATCTTGATCCCGACTGGTTTTTCGCATTTAGTACCATGGCTGAGGAAATTTACAGCCCGCCCATGCAGGAATTATGGGGAAAGATTTTTGCCGTTGAGGTGGCTCGCCCGGGCAGTTTTTCCCTTCGTACATTGCAGCTATTAAAGACGTTAACGCACAGGGATGCACAAGTATTCAATAAGGCTGTCAATGTTGCGAGTAGAAGAAATAACGATGCGGTTCCGCGTATTCTTGTGGGGTATCACAAACGCAAAGGCTTGCTTTCACTATTGAGACGTCCTGTTCCTGAGCAAATTAACTTAGCCAACGTAGGGTTGAGTTACCCTGATTTGTTGTCTTTGCAAGAGATGAAGTTGATTTATACCAGCGAAATTGAAAGTGCCGAATACAATGAAGGTCAGCAAGTAACCTGGCGATGCGTAAATGAAAATATTTCATTAACCAGTAAAACGTCGGGGGTTGCTTTGGTGTATTACAAGTTCACTTCGGTTGGCAGTGAGCTGTATAAATTAGTGACTAAGTCGCCTAATGAAGCGTATTTAACCAGCATTAAGTCGGTGTTAGGCGAGGTATTTAACGTAAGTTAAATACCGTCACCAAACTCGTGCAATCCACACTCGCGTTTCAAACCAAAGAAGCGCGTGTCTTGCTCACTCATTCCTTCTTGGAGCGACTGCGTGGTATGCCAATCACCGATGGATACATACCCTTGCTCCCAAAGCGGATGATAAGACAAGTCGTTATCTTTCAGGTAGTAATGTAAGTCTTTGTTACTCCAATCAATGATCGGGTAAAGTTTAAACTGCTGCCCTACTTTTTGTAGAACTGGAAGCTTTCCCCTGGTATCTGATTGGCTTCTACGCAAACCTGCAAACCACGTACCTGCTTTCATGTCACGTAAGGCGCGCTGCATTGGCTCAACTTTGTTCATCTTATTGTATTTCTCAATACCTTCGATGCCTTGTTCCCAAAGTCTGCCAAAGCGCGCTTCCTGCCACGCAGAAGACATCTCTGCGCTGTACACGTGCAAATTTAAATTGAGCTTTTCTACAAGTTCATCAATGAACTTGTACGTCTCAGGAAAAAGGTAACCTGTGTCGGTAAGCACAACAGGAATATCCGGTTGTGCTTGGGTAAGCATATGCAGCATAACCGCCGATTGTGCTCCAAAGCTTGAAGACACAATATGAGTATCAGGCAAGTTGTCCAGCGCCCAAGCTACTCGCTCCTGCGCTGTCATTTTCTCTAACGTTTCATTGATATCAGCAAGGGCTTCCTTACTGATATCAAGCGTTAGTGGTTGCTGCTTAATCGCTGTATTATTCGTCATAGAAATCCCGTGCGGAGTCTACTACTGGTTTTACAACACCAGCGCGAACAACATAATCACCAAAGGCTTCACCCGCTTCACGATCTTTGGCCCACTGGCCAAACAGTGAATCTAGTTCTGCCATGATTTCCTGTTCGCTTATGTTTTCTCGATACATACGTGGAATACGTGTACCTTCTCGGTTTCCACCCAAATGCAAATTGTATTTGCCTGGGCCCTTACCTACTAAGCCAACCTCAGACAACATCGCGCGACCACAGCCATTCGGGCAGCCTGTTACACGGAAGATTACGCTATCTTCTTCCAATCCGTGTTTGGCAAGCAAACCTTCTAGCTCCGTAACGGCATCCGGCAAGTAGCGCTCAGCTTCTGCCATGGCTAACGGACAGGTTGGCAATGCAACACAGGCCATTGAGTCAAGTCGCTGGTTAGAAATCGATGGCGCTATTAAGCCATGTTCGCGGGCTAATGCTTCAATTTTGTCTTTGTCTTGCGGCGCTACACCGGCAATAATCAAATTCTGGTTTGCCGTTAAGCGGAAATCACCTTTGTGGATCTTCGCAATTTCGGCACAGCCTGTTTTTAGCGTTTTACCTGGGTAATCTAAAATACGACCGTTCTCAATAAATACGGTCAGGTGATATTTACCGTCAATACCTTCAACCCAGCCAAAGCGATCGCCACGGCCCGTAAATTCATACGCACGGCTGTCTTGGAAAGTCACGCCTGCGCGTTTTTCAACTTCAGCCTTAAAGTTGTCTACCCCAACACGCTCTAACGTATATTTGGTTTTCGCGTTCTTACGATTAACACGGTTCCCCCAATCACGCTGAGTTGTTACAACCGCTGCGGCAACGTCTAGCGTGTTTTCAAGCGGAATAAATCCGAAATCAGAGGCTTTACGCGGGTACGTGCTCTTGTCGCCGTGAGTCATTGCAAGACCACCACCGACAAGTACGTTAAAGCCAACTAGCTGTCCATTTTCAGCAATCGCAACAAAGTTAAGATCATTCGCGTGAACATCTACATCGTTTTGCGGAGGAATCACCACCGTCGTTTTAAATTTACGCGGTAAATAGTTATCACCCAAAATAGGCTCTACAGGTTTTTCAGTCGTTTCAACTTTTTCACCGTCTAACCAAATTTCAGCATACGCGCGGGTTTTAGGTAGTAAGTGTTCACTTATCTTCTTCGCCCATTCAAATGCCTGAAGGTGAAGCTCAGATTCAACCGGATTTGACGTACATAGTACGTTTCGGTTTACATCGCCTGCCGTAGCAATAGAGTCGATGCCTACCTTGTTTAGCATTTGGTGCATGGACTTAATCTTAGGCTTTAACACACCGTGAAACTGGAAAGTTTGACGGGTTGTTAAACGAATGCTGCCGTACATGGTGTGATCGGCTGCAAACTTATCAATCGCTAACCATTGGTCAGGCGTAATAACACCACCAGGTAAACGGGCACGCAACATCACATTGTGAAGCGGCTCAAGTTTCTGCTTTGCACGCTCAGCGCGAATATCACGATCGTCTTGTTGGTACATACCGTGAAAGCGAATAAGCTGGAAGTTATCAGCGGTGAAACCACCAGTAAGATCATCTTTAAGATCGGTAGTGATGGTGCCACGCAAATTATTACTTTCACGCTTTAAACGCTCGTTGTCAGCCAGTTTGCCCTCAACGATAAATGGTGATTTTTCGTTACTCATTAATAGACATCCTTCTGATAACGTTTCGCTTTACGTAACTCTACAACATAGGCTTTTGCATCGGCTTCAGATTTACCGCCGTGCTCTTGCACAATACTAATTAGGGCGTTCTCTACATCTTTCGCCATGTGCATTGCATCGCCACACACATAGAAGTGTGCGCCCTGCTCTAGCCATTCATACACCTCTTTACCGTTTTCTAGTAAACGGTGCTGAACATATACTTTTTCTTCTTGGTCACGAGAAAATGCCAGCGTAATTTTGTCTAGCAGGCCTTCTTTAACGTAGCCTTGCCATTCCACTTGATATAGAAAATCTTGCGTGAAATGTGGGTTGCCAAAGAACAACCAGTTTTTGCCTTCAGCACCTTGTACGTCACGCTCTTGCATGAACGATCTAAACGGTGCAATACCCGTACCCGGACCGACCATGATCACTGGCGTATTTGGATCAGCGGGCAAACGGAAGTTATCGTTACTTTCTACGAACACTTCTACGTCGCCATTTTCTTCTAGATATTCACACAAAAAGCCAGATGCGCCGCCTTGATGACGATGTCCAAACGCTTCATAGTCAACGTGAGCTACGGTTAAATGTACTTCTTCTTCCACTTCGGCTTGGCTTGATGCTATCGAGTACAAGCGAGGCGTTAGCGGTCGCAAAGCATCGACAAGCTGTTGTTCAGACAACTTACCCGGATGGTCGCGCACAATATCAATAATTTGACGTTCGGCCATGTAGGTACGCAGCTGCGCTTTATCTTCCATCAATGTAGCCAATGATTCAGAGCCTGTCGCCTCTTGATATGACTTAATGAAATTAGGATAACTTAAAGTTAATTCAAGCTTCGACGTTAATGCTTCGGTGAGTGACATGGTCGCGTCAGCCACAGACACTTCTGTATTGCCGTTTAATGACAAGATACTAATAAGCTCTGACACTAGAGATGCTGCATTTTTAAACCATACACCAAGCGCATCACCTGGCTTATAGGTAATTCCGCTATCTTCAAGGCTTATTTCGATATGGCGTATATCTTTAACAGAATCACGACCTGTGATTTTTTGTGCGTCAATTAAGGTCGCTTTAAACGGCGCTTTCTTGGTGTAAGTTTGCGCTGCTACACCCTGCACTGCCGCGCCAGTTTGCGCCGCTACCGCTGCTTGCGGAGCTGCACTGAAATCGTCTTTTAGCGAGTCGATGAGCTTGCTCAGCCATGCTTCGGCTTCCGCTTCATAATCAACGTCGCAGTCCAGACGCTCTACAATAGCTTTACCGCCAAGCTTACCTAAGCGTTCATCAAAGTCTTTACCCGTTTGGCAGAAAAACTCGTAACTACTGTCACCTAAACCCAAAACTGCGTATTTGGTATCAGCAAGCTTTGGGGCTTTTTTGCCAGCCAAGAATTCATGTAGCTCAATAGCATCGTCTGGTGCATCACCTTCACCATGGGTACTAACAAATACCGCAACGTGAGTTTCTGCTTTCAAGTTACGTGGCTTGTAATCTGCCATGCTAACCAGCTTGCTATTAAAGCCCGCTTCTTCTGCTTTCGCTTGACACTGCGCTGCAACACCTTTTGCATTACCGGTTTGTGAACCGTACAAAATAGTAAGCGTTGGCGCGTCACCCGCTACTGCAGGAGTGCCTTGCATCATTGGTGCAACCGAACCACCTTGTGCAGCAGCCATGCCCGCAGCATAACCACTTACCCAAGTAAGTTGATCACGATTTAAGCCTGCAATGGCTTGCGTTATTGCATTCCACTGCTGTTCGTTTAATACCGCGCCTGGCGCTGAGTTCGAATTAGAATCTTGTGACATAGTCTTTTAGCCTTTTATCAATGGCGCTAAGGCTAACGGCTTTCTTCAAGAAGAGAAAAGAATAAATGAAACTTTTTTATTACTGAAAGTGCTAATGACTGTGCGAATAGGTAATAACACAATTGAATTTGGGCGAGAAGCAATAAAAAGGGCGAGGCTGCAATCGCAGCCCCGCCCTTTAAAATCCGTAGTTGAGGCTTAGAAGTGAAGTTCTAGCCCTGCGAATACACCATCAAATTCCATGTCAGCGTACACATCATCAAGGTCTTCAATATCTACCGTTACATTTCTGTAACCCACCTGAAGCGTCATATCAACCGCTAAACTTTCAATAAACGAGTACTGAATTGCAGCTTGATAATCACTAAGCTCATGGTCGTCGAACGACAAATAGCTTCCTTCAAAGTATGCTGATAAACCTGTAAACGGTAAACCTAGCTGAACCTTTGAGTAGGCCATTGGAACAATACCAGAGAATTCTGCAGATCCGCTTGTGTCACTCGCTCTATCCACAACGAACAGTGCGCCGTCGATGTACTTTGCATTAACACCTAAGTCAAAGCTCACTAAATCGTTATCAAATAACTCGTAGTACAAAATGAAATCTGTAGCATCAAGCTCTACATCTGTATTAACCGTGGTACTTTCAGTAAACAGTTCGCCGTCGAAAGTGAATTCAGACTGAAGCGTTGTGGTGCCCGAGTTATCTAATGTCGTGTGATTTACTTTTACGTTAGGTAAAAACGGTACCGGATGCTCAAAGGCAATGTATAGCGCCGTATTGGTCTCATCATCAAAGTTAAAGTCAGCGGTGTTGTTGCTATCAGCAAACCCGCCCTGCGTGTCGGTTTGCCATACTTGGGCTCCAACATATACGCCTGCGATAGTGTCTGCATGAGATGAAACTGAAACTAATGCGCATCCCAATGCGGCAGCTATAAGACCCTTTTTCATTAATTATCCTTGATTAAGAAGTTCTGAAAGTTCAATTAAAGCAGCGTTTGCACGAGAAATATAGTTTGCCATTACCAAAGAATGGTTCGCTAACATGCCAAATCCACTACCATTTAAAATCATTGGACTGAATACCGACTGCTGTGTCGCTTCCAGTTCACGAATAATTTGCTGAAGACTAACCAATGCATTCTTATCTTCCAATACGTCGTAAAATTCAATTTCCACGGCTTTTAGAAAGTGAAGTAAAGCCCACGTAGCACCGCGTGCCTCATAGAAATTATCGTCTAGTTTCCACCAACTCGTTTTAACTACACGCTGGCTGGCTACAGGAGAAGACTGCTTTGCATTCGAGTCACCCGCCAGATCAGTGTTCAATCTAGCCGATCCTACGCTGGCACTAAGTCTTTGTGAATAACTGCCCAACCGTTTTTCTACCTGTTTCAACCATTCGCGCAAGTTGTCTGCGCGAGTATAAAACTGACTGTCGGTGTTTCGGGTATTCGCTAGCTCGTCACGGTATTTTTTTAGAAGCTCTATACCGTCAGAGTAACTCGATTCAGAAGAAGGCAACGCCCAGCTTTTGTGATCCATATTAAACTTAGGGTGAGCTTTTGTAAGGTATGGATTTTCAATAGATTGGGATTGAGAGCGGCTGAAGTCTTTACGCATAGAGAGTGCAAGGTCTCGCACCATTTCCAGCGCTCCGAATTCCCATGCAGGCATGTTATCTAAAAAGATGCCAGGAGGCGTGATATCGTTAGAAAGATATCCACCAGGCTTATCAAGTAAGGTTTCCGACACATCAATCATAGTTGTTGTTAATGTGTAACCCGCAATATTAGTTGGATTCTCAACAGGCGAGTTTTGCTTTAAACGTTGTCTAACATCAAACGTGTCTGGGGATAGGCTCCAATACCATCCTATTAGCCAGAAAAGTAAAACTATCACTACAGCGACAATCGCTATCCGTTTTGAGTTAATAGATTGTCTCATATAACACCAACCTTCCTTTTAAATAACAAATAGCCGACGGAGGTCAGCTATTTGTAGTCTTAATACTATGTGAAAAATGCGAAACCTTTGTGACGGTCGCCTTTATATCACCATCTTTTACTACGTTAACACAACTTAAATAAAATTATGATGATTATACATTATGGTGCATATTTCGGTCATTTTGCTGCTTATAAGCGGCAGAGTTTCGATTTTTCAAAGCATATAGCGCTATCGCGATAAGTATAATTGGCCAAAATGCACTTACTCCCACCACTAATAATGCTAAAAATCCTGCGCCTAGCGCTAAAAGAATTGTGCCCATAACGCTTACAGCAACAACGAATCCAACGATAGCGAGGACTACGCCGACTAGCGATAATACTGCTACGTTTTCCCAAGGACTTAGCAATTCATCTGACATGATTAAGTGCATACCCAACCAGCTATCTACTAAGCTGCCTAAACAATTCACCAAAATAATGGCGATGACCAATGCAATCAGAAAGTTTTTCATTACACTAATCTCGGTAATAAGATAACGGCTGCAATATAAGCCACTAGCGTAATAGGCGTAGCGATGAACAAGCCTGCTACAGCTGCCGCTCTAACCCATACTGCATCTATATCAAAATAACGTGCAACTCCTGCACACACACCTGAAATGATTCCAGAATCAAGGTCTCTATAAATTCGTTTTTGTGATGGTACTTTCATCATCTTCTCCAAAAATGCTTACTTCGACATCTACAATGCGGGCTGCGGCTCTCAAGATCGCCTACGCGACCTTCTTCTTCTTAAGTTCAGCCAAATCCTTTTCGATAGCTTCATCTGCTTCCATTGCATCGAACTCGGCCTGCAGTGACGTTGCTTCATTCGACTTTGTTAGGTCGTACGCATCAACTTGCGCTTCTAGATGATCTATGCGCTGCTCGTAACTCTCAAAGCGCATCATGGCATCATCAATTTTTCCTTCGTGATCAGCTTGCTTCACTTTTAAGCGTGTTTGCGCTGAATGCTTGCGTTGAACCAGCGTTTTTTGCTTGGCTTTTGCTTCGGCTAACTTACTGTTCAGACGCGCAGTATCGCCTTGGATTTTTTCGATACTCTGTGCAATATGCGCTTCTTGTTCTTCAAGAGAAGCTAGCTTTGCAACATACTTTTGTTTTTCGATTAGTGCGGCTTTAGCCAATGACTCTTTGTCATTATTCATTGCGATCTGTGCTTTGTGCTGCCACCCTTCCACTTCTTTGTTTGCTGATGCCATATGGCGTGCAAGGGTTTTCTGCTGAGCAATAAAGCGCGCTGCATCAGTGCGAACCTCAACTAAGGTTTCTTCCATTTCTTGAATAATCAAACGAATGATTTTTTCAGGATCTTCCGCTTTATCTAACATTGCGTTGATGTTTGCTTGAACAATATCGTTAATGCGCGAAAACATACCCATGATTATTTCTCCGTTAAAAGTAGTGTTGTGGTTTCCAGCACTTATTTTTAGTTACGCTGACCGCTGGTTACCGCTGACTGAGTTCTCCTCAACACTCTAACTATTACAATCACCGTGCCATTTATTTAAAGCACTGTTTTCAAAGGACTTTAATTTAATTCCGGAAATCACCAACTGTTCACCAAGCGACCAAATACAATTTTTTAGCGTATTTAACCAATAGATTTGTTAATTTGACCAACCCTGTTTTTTGCGTTTTTAATGTCTAAGTCACTGTGCTACACGCACAAAAAAAGCGCCTTTCGGCGCTTTTACTAGATACCAATATCGAATTAGTCGGCATCTTGTTCTGTAGAACTACCTTCAGACGGGGTAGCAGCAACTAAATCAGTCACGCTGACCTTACCGCTTCCGCGCACTTCTTGTGGGCTTAGCTCAAAGTGATACGTTGCGTTTGCTACTGCTTGGTATACGTCAGCCTTAATTTCCTGTGATGTGGTAGCCACTGCGTTTGAAACCACATTAGTTAAAAACGTTTGAAGCACTGACTCTTCTGCATTTGCTACGCTGCTTGCCATGCTTGCTGTCAGTAAAGTTGCTGCGATTAGTGAAGTTTTCATAATTTCCCTCTGAAGTTAGTCAGTGCAACAACACGCCGTTGTTGCGATACTTAGAGGATTGCGAGAGCTGTGCCAACTCCTTTAAAAACACTTAAGCCATTGATATATATAAATTTAAATAAAAAAGCTCGCGAGACAGCGAGCTTTTAAGAATTGAACAAATATTAAACTTTGGTCAAAATTACTAAATCGTTAGTCTTTTTGACTATTAAACGCAGCGACTTCCTTTTGTGCACTTTCTACAGCGTCTAGCGCATTTAGCAGCAGATTGGGATCTGGATTTTTTCCTGTTCCATTTTGGCTTAAGTATCTACGCCAAATACGTCCACCCGCTTGCCCTTGATAAAGACCCAAAATATGCCGAGCTGCATGCCAGGGTTTGAAATAGGGATCGTCTTGGCGTTCAATATACTGCTGCATTTTCAGCACAATTTCTCGGCGTGACATGCTCTGAGCTTCAGTATCTCCGAAAATCTCTTTATCTACGGTAGCCATAATGTAAGGATTGGCGTAAACCTCACGCCCTACCATAACGCCATCAACAAATTCTAGCTGTTGCTGGGTTTCTTCTAGCGTTTTAACCCCACCATTTATGCTAATAGATAATTCAGGGCGAGCCTGTTTCAGTCTATGAACCCGCGGATAGTTTAACGGCGGAATTTCGCGATTTTCTTTTGGGCTCAATCCCTGTAGCCACGCTTTCCTTGCGTGAACAATAAAGGTATCGCATCCGGCATCTGCCACGGTATCGATGAAACGAGCGAAGTCTTCATCTTCGTCCATATCATCAATGCCAATACGGCACTTTACCGTAACGGGAATATCTACCGCAGCCTGCATGGCTTTGACACAACTTGCTACCACCTCTGGCTGGGCCATTAAGCAGGCACCGAAGCTACCGTTCTTAACTCGATCACTTGGACAACCTACGTTTATGTTAACTTCATCATAACCGCGCGCTTGTGATAGCTCAGCACACTTGGCCATGTCAGACGGATCGCTTCCGCCCAGTTGAACAGCAACAGGATGTTCCTCTTGGTTGTAACCCAGATAGTCACCCTTGCCGTAAATGATCGCGCCTGTGGTTACCATTTCTGTATAGAGAAGTGTGTGCTTAGACATTAATCGTAAAAAGTAGCGACAATGGCGGTCTGTCCAATCGAGCATTGGAGCGACAGAGAATTTGCGGTTGAAAGAGATGTCAGACATAGACATTAAAACCTTGATTAATATGTAAAAAAGTAAATCTCATCGCATTTTTACCGATTTCAAAATTAGTGACATTTCCGTGGTATTCCGTCGATTTTTCCCTTTCAGGAACACAATAGGAATACAAAAATATGGCGTTTTACTCAATCAACAAGCGGCTTCGCGGAGAACGAACCGTATATTCTACTTCTGCAGAACAGAAAAACAAAGGCAAGATAGTTTTCTCCAAGTCTAAAATAACCATTTCACGCTTATGGGCTTGAAATGGATGTCTTCTTGTTCATTAAATGTCAACGTTCATAAAAAGTGAACACTTAAAAATAATGAACAAAGGTTGAAAAATTGTTCATCTTTTCGTATTGTTCAGTAATAGTGAACATGAAATATAAATGAACAAATGGATAACTTACTAGCTGAAGCTGCGAAACTATTAGCCGCGAATACCAAGCTAAATGTCACTTATATGCATCACAATGTCCGAAATGCTGAGGAAACGGACGGACAGCTGGCAATCATTCACGGAAACCAGAAACATACTTGGTGTGTGGAAGAAAAGGAGAGGCTTACTCGCCACAGACTACACAAGCTCCAACTAGAAAAAATAGTTTTTAGCGACAAAAAAACACTTATAGTCACACCCTATATCAATGAGAATATCGCCGAGCTGTGCCAGGAGTTGCAAATCGATTATCTCGATCTGGCAGGTAATGCGCACCTCAACATACCTCCCTTTTATATCGATATTAGAGGCAAGAAACCACCTAAAGAGCATCGAATACAACACGCAAGAAAGCTAACAGGAAAGGCGTTTCAACCTAAAGGCATGAAACTAGTCATGATGTTGTTATTGAAGCCTGAGCTTGTTAATCAGCCAATGCGGATACTTGCGGAGCAAGCTGAAATTGCTTTAGGCACGGTAAAACAAGTTTTAGATGACCTTAAGCAACTCACATTTGTTCTCGAAAAAGGGAAAAAGGGACTCGTCCTCAACGAAAAAGATCTGCTTCTAACGCGATGGCTGGACGCTTATCCACACAACATGGAAGCAAAACTGGAGCAAAAGCTATATGTTCCTCAGAATATTGAGCAGCTTCGTAACGCACCGCTAGATACGTACGGAGCACTCTGGGGCGGAGAGGTCGCCGCTGATGCCTATACTCATTACCTTACCCCCAAAACATATCAGATATATGCTGATACTGAAGCACATAAAGCCTTATTAAAAACGTTCAGGCTACGCCGACTACGTGCTGAAGAGACAGACGTTAATATACTGAAAATTGTAGAGCCGCCTGTGGGAATCGATAAAATTAGGGGTGAGTTACCTGGCTATGTCGCTCCACTATTAGTATATGCAGAACTACTTAACAGCGATGACCCTCGCAACCTTGAAACTGCAAAAAGGATCTACCATGACCACCTCGCTTGATGTATCGGAAAAACTGCCGAATGGGCTTGTGGAGGTATATAGTCAAATCCACGGTATTGCGGCTGAGCTAAGTGTACCGTTGCTAGTTGTAGGGGCTACTGCACGGGATATTATCTTAGTTCACGGCTATAGCGCTGCTATCGAGCGCGGTACGAAAGATGTGGACTTTGGTATCAAAGTGCAGAATTGGGAGCATTACGAAGTGTTACGAACTGCACTGATAGAAGCGGGATTTACACCGTACTCGAAGAAGGCACATCAACTAGACACGACTGACAGTGACGGCTTGCCTTGGGAAATCGACTTGATTCCGTTTGGTGGGGTCAGCGATGATCACGGCCAGATCGCTTGGCCGCCAAAACAAGATATTCTCATGAGAGTCCTAGGGTTCGATGAAGTTTATCAAAACGCATGGGACGTTACCCTCATAAAAAGCCCCGAAATTAACGTAAAAGTAGCATCTCCGTCTGGAATATTGTTACTGAAGCTTATCGCCTGGACTGAACGAGGCCGTGAGTATCAGGGAAAAGACGCTATTGATATCTATTATGTAATAAAACACTACAGCAAGATTCCTGCGGTTGTAGATGCGCTTTACGACCAAGATTACATGGATGCTCAGGATAACGACATTATGAATGCCACCGCAATGTTGTTGGCCGACGAAGTCGCGGCCATTGCGAAGGAGAAAACATTGACCTACATAAAGCAGACTCTGCTAAACAACGATAGTGTCTTAGAGCGCATGAAGGTTGATATAACAAAGTACACTGTCGCAGGTTATGAAGAAGCCGACATACTCATAGAGATTATAAAAGATAGGCTAAATAGAGGATAAAACCATCGGTTGTTTCTGGATATTTCCGTCAATATCCTTACACTGAGGAACACAACGAATGTCACTTTTTACCGAAATCCCCATATATATCAACGCCTCTTAAAATTAGGCGTGACAATCCAGCATTGGAGCAACAGAGAATTTACGATTTAGTGGAGTGATAGACACGACAGGAACCTCAGACACAGTTATTACTTATATACCTCGCGTACGCGCGAGCGGCGTATAGTACCTATGTTCAATAAAAAAACAATGTCGCTTGCCATTATTTGATAGACCTATTCCAGTCTTAAAAAACAGCTCAAATCGTAGAACGCATAAGTAAATCTTCATGAATTATTCAACTTACTGAAAGGATGGCGTTTTTTGTATAAGGATTTTTGTAGGTATTTGCCACTATTATGCTTTTAGCGTATTTCAAAGTTCACGATTAGCGGCTATTGTATAAAGTAATAACCACAATTATTAGCACAGACAAAAATGTGATTGCAGCTCATTAGCGTGTTCAACGCAAAGAACTGCGCCTTCCGGAGACATTTTATGGCGGATAAGAAGCCGAAGGATCAGCAAGCGCAAGACGTAACTCAAACTGAAGGCGCGCCCAAACCAGCAGACGAACTTGCTCAACTTAGAGAAATTTTGTTTGGTCAAACAAACCGTGCTTTCCGTGCAGATCTTTCTGCGTTGGAGTCGCGGGTCAACGACAGCTTCTCTAAACTGAATACGCATCTTGATAATCAGTTTAACGATATTCGTAAGCTTATTGACCAACAGATCACTGAATTATCGAATCAGTTGGCCAGTGCTAACGACAACCACAGTAACGTGCAAGAGCAACTTCAAAACACCACTGACAAATTGCAAAGTGAATTGGAGATAGCTGAAACTGCTGCAAAGAACGACAACGATGCATTGGAAGCTCATGTGGTTAAAGAACTAGAGTCGCTTGATAATTTATTTAGTAAGCGTCACCAAGAGCTGCTAGAGAAGCTTCAGCAGGTTACCAGTGAGCTTTCAGAGAGTAAAACCGATAGAAAAACGTTGGCAAACTTACTTTCGACTATGGCCACCAACCTCGCTACAGATCATTAATTAATGACTGAAAAAGTGCCGCCGTCGGAGCTATCTGACAACTCTCTAGATAAAGTCAGAGAGCTACTCATTGGAAGGGACGACAAGTTCGTTCAAGAAAAGTTGAATCGCGATGCGAAAGGCATCGTGACAAACGTCGTTTCTGAAGCGCTCTTTGAACGCGAGACAAAGGACGGCTCAGTTAACAAAGTACTTGTTCCTCTTGTAGAGAAGTCGCTTCACCGCTCTATAGAAGCTAATAGCGATAAGATTGTTGGTACACTTTATCCCTTGGTTGGCACGCTTGTAAGAAAGGCAGTATCTTCATTTCTTGTTGAGTTTGTCGAGCGCACTAACGCGCTTATCGAAAACAGCTTAAGTCCCAAAAGCGTATCTTGGCGATTCAAAGCTTGGCAGTCTGGAGTCAAGTATTCTGAATTTGTCGCATCTCAAATTTACCAATACCAAGTCCAACAGCTGCTGGTCATTCATCGAGAGACCGGCACGCTACTTCACAGCATTTCTTCAGATCCTGAGAAAGAAAAAGACGCAGACTTAATTTCGTCAATGCTAGTGGCCATTAATGACTTTGTGGCAGATGCGTTTGGCGTTACCAGTACCGAGTCAGAAAACGAGCTCGGCGAGATAAAAACGGAAGACTTTACACTGCTAATAAAAATTGGGCCACAAGCGCTGCTTGTTGCTGCAGTTACGGGCAGTATTCCTCCTGAGGTACGCGGGAAACTTCAACAGGCGTTGGAAGATTTTCATCAGTTCTATCAGCAACCGTTGCTCACTTATGAAGGTGACAATGCGCCCTTCGACGGTTGCGAAACCATTCTTTCAGACTGCTTAATAAGCGAAAAAAAAGAGGGTGAAGGAAAAAAATCAAACCGATTAATAGGTGCACTAGTGCTTCTTGTGATTTTTTTCGCACTTGCAGTGCTGTCTTTTATGCGTTTGTCGCTAAGCATCTTAAAAAGCGACTTGCACGAGCTTCCTCCACCACCTGGAATCATAGTAACTGATACTTATGTTTCCAATGGAAACGTGCACGCTAAAGTCCTTCGCGACCCGGTCGCCACTAGCATCGAACAATGGTTTAGCGATAATAACATCGATGCAGAAAGAGTTACTGTTATTGAAGAACCCTTTGTTTCTTTAAAACCAAGTGTGGTTGAACGCAAACTTGAAAAGCTCGTGAGCGACTATCCTCTCAGCGAATCAGAAAGCCTATTAATTAAAAAAGGTGATGACCGTAGCTTTATTATTTCAGGAACCGTGTTCACCCCAACCGCAATTAACTTTACTCAGCAAATAAACGCTATTCCTGGTATTTCGACAGTTAACGTTGATACCACCGCGCTTAACGTCAAAGCAGCCTATCAAATTGACAATGTTGAGCTCCAGAAAGCCGCATTGAACCGATTAGTTAATAAGGTTTCCTCACAAAATGTACTTTTTGCTACTAACCAAGAAGCGCTTTCTGAAGTACAGTTAGCAAAATTAGAACCTCTGGCAAACGACATAAAACAATTGTTAACTCTTGCTGACAAGACAAAAACTGTTGTCAGTATTGTTGTAATGGGTGCCAGTGATAATTCAGGGTCAAGCGCACGAAATCGCGCATTGAGTCAAAAACGAGCAGAGAATGTTGTGAATTCATTAATTTCACTTGGCGTAGAAAGTGATATTCTTATACCTGTAAGCTTAGGAGAGCTACCATTGCAGAAAGCATCAATGGGGCGTTCAGTTATGTTAAACGTTTTAATATCCAGTGAGCAGTAGTAAGGAAGCTTTGCAGTGATACAGAAAAAAGTATGTATTTTAGGGCCCACTGGTGTTGGCAAAACAAGCCTGATAAAACAGTTCGTTGAAGGTATTTTCTCCGAAAAATACAAGACCACTATTGGCGTAAAAATAGACAAGAAACAAGTCAATAAAGACGGACGCGGCGTTCAGCTTCTACTTTGGGATTTAGAAGGTATCGACAGATACTGTGGCTTCAACCCTCGCTACCTTCGCGGCGCAAGCGCCTACATTATTGTAGTTGACCAAACTCGGTCTCAATCCTTGCTTGAAGGCATGGAAATTCTAGAACTCGCACGCGAACACTACCCCGATATCCCCGCATTTTTTGTTGTAAATAAAACCGATCTCCCCACAAGTTGGCACTGGAGTGAGGAAGAACTTAATTCTTACGCTCAAAAATTCGCTTCACTAACGAAGACCAGCGCAAAGACCGGTGAAAATGTAGAGAATTTATTCAGTACAATTGCGTTTTGGTAGGAGATTGCCATGGATATTCATTTATTAAATGCATTGGGCATTACTAACTGCGCGCTATTTAGGTGTAACTCCGAAAGCGACATTGAATGCTTAACGCCAGAACTTCCATGGCTAGCAAATGTTGTGACGATTGACGAAAACAACAGACTGCAAAAGAAGCATATCCCCTCTATTTTTTTAGACGACTTTTTTCTCGATGCCGACGAAGTATGGAAAGGCGAAACGTCATTTACGCTTTCATCTGGCTTTTGGACGGAGCACAATGAGAGCCAAGTACTTCGCTTAGAAGCATTGGCAATTAATAGCGAATCGGGTTCTCGCTATCTGGTCGTTAAAAACGTAGAAGAGCAATTTGACGAAAAACGTAAAACGCTGCAAGCCGCGCGGGAATTATTGCTAAGCCATCACGAAATTGTAGGTCAGCATGAGTATATTAGGCACAAATTAAATGGTGTTTTACGCAAGAACACCCGACTTCAAAAGCTCGTTCCGCCCATTCAGCAAGCTATTCACAACCTGGAAACCGGCGTTGTCATTTTAGACGACAAAGGCGGATTGATATTGGACAACAAAGCGTCTCATAGATTGCTGCTGTGTAATAGCACAACGCCAAGCTCTATTCGCGTCAACGAGCTTCTTACTGATATTGATGCGCCGGCAACGTTTCTTCCCGCACTGGTGCAGCGAAAAGCCCCCTGGCAAGGGGAGCTTTATTGGCAACCTGTTGACGATTATGGTGTGTGGCTTCAGGTTACCATTCACCCTGTATTACAAGGGGATGAGTTAACCCATTGGGTTTACCTACTTACCGATATTACCCATATCCACAATAAAGAAGAGAGCGTATTAACTGCCAGTGGAATGGACTCGTTAACAAAGGTAGCCAATCGCAATTTGTTTACCGATACAGTAAGAAGACTGGTTCAGGAAGAAATCGCATTCAAGTTGTTCATCATAGATATATGCGACTTTAAAAAGATAAATGAATCACTTAGCTATCAGTCGGGTGACGAGATCCTTAAATCGTTCGCACTGCGACTGCAAACCTTTGTCGGCAACAGCGGGTTTATAGCGAGAATAGGCAGTAATGAGTTTGCATTGGTGAAACGTGAAGATACCTTTAACGAACTTACCAGTGCCGAGTATATTGAGCAGCTAGTCAAAAAGCTCACTCAAACCTATACCGTTCTCAATGGCAGCGAGCCGAATTTAGGCATAAATATTGGCGAAGCGAACTTTCCCCGACACTGCCCGTCAACCGAATCACTTCTTCAATGTGCTGACATCGCCTTGCAGGCCGCTAAATACCAAGGTCGCAATGTGGCACTTACCTACAGTGAAGAACTACACAAACAACATCATGCCATTAGCGAGCTTGAGAGTCAGCTACGTTCTGCCATCGAAAACAATGAACTCAAACTCTTTTTGCAGCCTATTGTCGATTTAGAGACTGGCAAGATTGTTAAATGCGAGGCATTGGCAAGATGGATAACGCCGGAAGGTAAGTTTATTTCCCCAGAAGTGTTCATTCCTCTTGCTGAAAAAAGTGAACTCATTTTCCCTTTCGGCGAGTGGCTTATCAATGAAGCTTGTGATGCTATAGAAGCGTTAAAGGCTTCTAATTTAGACATTAGGTTGGCCATTAATATCTCTGGCCGCCAAGTGTCAGATTTAGCACTACTAAACCAAATTAAAAACGCATTGGAAGATCACCAACTCTCCGGCTCAAACTTATCCATCGAGTTAACCGAAAGCGTGTTTGTGGAAAGCTTGGATACCGTTTCAGTATTACTCAACGAGCTTCGAGCAATGGGGATCACCGTGTCGATTGACGATTTCGGTACAGGTTTTAGTTCACTGGTGTATCTGAAGAAACTGCCTATCGATGAGCTTAAGATTGACCGTTCCTTTGTCAGTGAACTTGAGAAAAACACCGACGACCAAGCTATCGTTCAGGCTATTCTTGGACTGGCGAGCAACTTAAACATCAAGATTATTGCAGAAGGTATTGAAACCCAACAGCAGCAACAGTTTTTGCAAAGTCATCGGTGTGCTTATGGTCAGGGTTACTTATATCAGCGCCCCGTTGCCATACCTGAATTTATAACTTTAGCGCAAAAGCAAAAGTGAGCTTAAGCAAAGCCTCATCAGCCATAAACATCGAGTAGGGTGAGGCGTCACCGCCTCATCCCTCTCACAGAACCGTACATACGGGCCTCGTATACGGCTCATATACACAGTTATTTAGCGTAAT
>NZ_JAKRFB010000056.1:0-28781 GCF_022348315.1 Alteromonas sp. MmMcT2-5
AGTAGAGTAGGCTGAAGAGGATCAATCAGATAATCCGCTGAGAAAGATTTTCTTCTTTACATCTTTGGCATTTTATCAACCAGAAATTCCGGATACCCTTTAAAAATAGGCCCCAACCGTTCGCATTGCTAGTTATAAATTGCCTAAAAAAGCCAGTGCTTTTGTGAGAGTAATATCGAATTTATTTTACAAAAGCAACACAGCGTTACACAATGCAAGAGCATGTCTATGTGAACGTCGATTCACGTAAAAAAACACAATAATTAAAGGACAAAGTATGCTCAATCACAAACGTACTCTGATAGCAGCATTGGTAAGCGTTTCGCTTATGGGATGTGACGAAAGTACAACACAGACAGAAACTAAACCGCAACTCACTGCACAAGACGCCAAGCAGTTTTTAACACAGGCGCAAAATGATATTGCAAAAATGCAAGTTCCTGCCGCGCACGCCGAGTGGAGCTACGCCACGAATATCAATTTCGATACAGCAGCAGTCAGTGCTTACTTTAATGAAGTGCTTTCTACCAAGGTTGCAAAGTTAGCTAAAGAAGCGGCGAAATTTAACGATGTAGACGTAGATGCCGACACCCGCAGACAGCTTGACCTACTTAAAAACAGTTTAACAATGCCGCCGCCGGCAGATGCGGAAAAAGCAGAGCGGCTTGCAAAAATTGGTTCTGACTTAAGTGCCATGTACGGCTCTGGTGAGTATTGCAGCGAAGATGGTACGTGCAAAAGCTTGGTTGAAATGAGCTCTGAAATGGCCACCCTACGCGATGCTGACAAGCTACTAGAATATTGGACAGGCTGGCGTGAAGTATCTAAACCAATGGCAGGACTCTATGCAGAACAAGTATCGCTTGCCAATGAAGGTGCTACAGAGCTAGGTTTTGAGAACGTCAGCGCCTTGTGGCGTGGAAAGTACGACATGCCAGCAGATGAATTTCCCAAGGAGTTGGATCGCTTATGGACGCAAGTAGAGCCTTTCTACGAGTCACTACATTGCCATGTGCGCGCTAAGCTAGGTGAACACTATGGCGAAGACGTAGTACCTCAAGACAAACCAATCCCAGCCCATTTATTAGGTAACATGTGGGCACAGTCGTGGGGGAATATTTACGATATCGTTAAACCTCAGCAAGAAATGAAAGTTCCTGATGTTACAGGCGCATTAGCTGAACAGGGGTATGACGAAATCGCCATGGTTAAACAAGCAGAGTCATTTTTCTCATCACTTGGCTTTGAAGAACTTCCAGATACCTTTTGGGAACGCTCTATGTTTCAAAAGCCTGAAGGCCGTGACGTTCAGTGTCATGCCTCTGCGTGGGATTTAGATGACAAAGACGATCTTCGTATAAAGATGTGTATTCAAAAGACTGGCGAAGAATTTAACGTTATTCACCACGAATTAGGTCACAACTACTATCAACGCGCTTATAAAGACCAACCACTTCTTTACCGTGGTTCGGCAAACGACGGCTTCCACGAGGCTATTGGCGACACCATCGCTTTATCAATAACACCTAAGTACCTTAAGCAAATCGAGTTAATTGATGAGATCCCAGACGCATCAAACGATATCGGTATGTTAATGCAAGTTGCGTTAGACAAGATTGCCTTCATTCCCTTTGGTCTGATGGTTGACCAATGGCGCTGGAAAGTGATGTCAGGTGAAGTAACACCTGAACAATACAATCAACTATGGTGGGAATTGAGAGAAAAGTATCAGGGTGTGATGGCGCCTGTTGAGCGCAGCGCCGACGCGTTTGATCCGGGTGCAAAATATCACGTGCCTGCGAACGTACCTTATACACGCTATTTCCTAGCGCATATCCTTCAATTCCAGTTCCATAAAGCACTGTGTGACATTGCAGGTGATGAGGGCCCGCTTAACCGTTGTTCTATCTACGGCAGTGAAGAAGCCGGTAAAGCACTTAACGAAATGCTAGAGATGGGTATGAGCCAACCTTGGCAAAATGCGTTAGAAACACTGACAGGCTCATCGCAAATGGATGCCAGTACTATCGCTGACTACTTTGCGCCACTAAAAACGTGGTTAGATGAGCAAAATGCTACACGCCAGTGTGGCTGGTAACTATATCCGTTATGATTAGCCACTGGCTAACATAATTAATGCAGTCCAAAAAGCCTCGAATTTCGAGGCTTTTTTTGTTGAATTTAAACTTTTGTACCATTGTAAGAGCGGTAGATTAGCGTAACGTTAGTGTATAAATTTTATGTAATTTTTGATTATATTATGCGCACCCTGTTGGTACTTTCGCTTTTCATAGTTTTTACTGCAACTTGCAGCCTACCTGCACGCGCGAAACCTATTGCCCCAGCGTTTCACTCCTACAATATGGATAGTGGTATCGCCCACGTATCCATTTCAGATATTGCGGAAGATAAGTATGGTTTTCTGTGGTTGGCATCGCAGTCTGGTGTCGATAAATTTGACGGCTATACATTTCGAAACTTCGGCTTGTGGGGTGAAGACAAGTCAACAGGCCTCCAGACCCTGTTCGCCCTTCAGATAGAGGCAAGCTTAGACGGTCAATACCTGTGGGTGGGGACATACAGCGGGCTGAGCCGTATAGATGTTGATACTGAGTCGTTCAAGCACTACACGTTACCGGCGTCAGAGCCTTTCAATAAACAGGTAATTAATAGGATCAAGACCACCCACAATGGCCAGCTTTGGATAGTCTCTGAGCGAAACCTTTACACATACTCTCCAGAATCAGACAGTGTAGAACTGGTCAGCTACCTTCCCAGTACCACGAGTACGCTGACAGACATAGAACTTATCGGCAACACCCTTTATGTCACTTCCACCTCGGGCCTTTATAAACTTGATCCGTTTAAGAAGTCTCTTGAGTTAGTGGCTTTTGAAAACATGAACTTTACTCGACTGGTGGCAGCAGAGAAATCTCGATTCTGGTTGGGCACCGCTACCCACGGCGCATGTTTGTTCAATCCCGACGAACAAAGCACTACCATCGACAAAAGCTGTACCTCTGAAACTCACGGATTATCTGATAACTACGTTACAGACATCTTATTAAAGGACAACGGTGATATATGGGTTTCTACTCAGCGTGGGCTGAATATTTTAACGTCACATAACCCCAACTCTGTGCTGCGTGCACCGATTAACGAGAAAGATGCGGCCAAAGAGAGAATTTCAAGCCTTTATCAAACGAAAGCTGGGCTGGTTGTCGTTGGCACCACAGACGATGGGTTTGCGATCAGTAACCCTCTGCTTAGCAACTTCTACTCACAGGAAATAGGCGAAGGACGAATCATCTCCTCTTTATCGAATTACAAAGATAACCAAGTATGGGTAGCGAACGAAAAGGGCCTTTGGCTTTACGACACGATAAGTAAAACTCAAGAAGGCCCATTTACTTCCAATGGTGCATTTGCGAGTAGCGAAGACACTAACGATAAGCTGTTGAGCGTGTTTTATCATACGAAAAGCGATGCATTATGGGTAACCACACGCACAGGCCTCGCCAAACTGAACCCTCAGACCAGAAACCTAGAATTTGTTGCGCTGAATGGTAAGTCGGGTTACAGCATTAATATCGATGATGACGGAGACATTTGGTATGGCGGCTACAGCGATGGGCTGTTTGTATATCGCCCGTCAGAAGATAGGGTAATAAAGCAATGGCCATTGTCGCTGACAACGAGAATTGTTTTGGACGACAATGAAAACGCATGGTTAAGTACGGTATCCGGTTTATTTGTTGCGAATAAACTGACTGGAGACTTGACCAGCGTCAGTGAGTTTACGGACAAGATATCAGATCAAACTGTAGTGACGTGGATTTCTCAGTCAAAACGCGGTGGTTATTGGGTTGGAACGCAAGCAGCTGGACTCTTCTTTATGTCTAAAGAAGGCAGTGATTTATCAACGATTAAAGTGACACAAATTAAGCCTGAAAGTCGATTGAGCAATGTATCCATCGGGGCAATTGTTGAAGATGATGAATATGGACTTTGGATCTCTACAATTGAAGGGATTGCGTATTTAGCACCTGACTTGTCTACCCTTTCTTATTTCGGTGCAGAAAACGGCGCACTGTCTACGGGTTACTATATTGGCTCTGTCACCGTAACTGAAAATAACACAATAATGTTTGGTGGAGCGGAAGGCTTAACACAATTTACTCCCTCACAAGTGGCAAATGTAAAGTGGTCACCTGGAGTGCACCTCACAAACGTTGAAACGGTGAGTAGGAACGAGCAAAACGGAACAACCTATCAGCAAAGACAGCGCCTAGACGAGGTAATCGAACTTAAACATAATGATATTGCGCTCACGATTGAATTTGCCGCCACTGATTATATGAATGCAAACGAACTTACGTATGCCTATAAACTCGCAGACTTTGAGAACAGCTGGCGCTTTACTGACTACAAGACAAGAACGGCCACCTACACCAACTTGGACCCAGGACGCTACCGCTTCACTGTTAAAGCTATAAATCAAGAGAATGAATGGAGCACCAATGCAGCGCAACTTGAAATAGTTGTAGTTCCACCATGGTGGGATAAGCCTATATGGCGTGTGGCGATTACCCTGCTAGGCATGCTGTTGATTTCATCGATGGTGTGGCTGAGGATAGCATCGTTGAAAAAGCGCTCTGCTGAACTTGCACTAAAAGTTGAGGAAAAAACCCGAGACTTAGAGGCGGTCGTAGAAAAGTTAACGCAGCTTTCAACTCAGGACGCATTGACGGGTCTCAAAAATCGTCGCTACTTTACACAAAGAGCCAAGGCAGCATGGCAAAATTATAAGCGCCATAATCATACTTTCTCCTTGCTAATTGTTGATATTGATTTCTTCAAGCGTATTAACGATGAATACGGTCATCATGTGGGTGACACAGTACTGGTCAAAATAGCTAGGATCCTGGAAGATAGTTTAAGAGAAAGTGACGTAATTGCGCGATGGGGCGGTGAGGAGTTTCTTATATTGCTGCCTTCATTAAAGGTACAAGAAGCATTTTGGGTGGCAGAAAAGCTACGTAAAACTGTCGCGGATTACGAAATCGATGCTCCCCCCTACTCTGTATCGGCTACCATAACCTGTGGTGTAGCGGATATACGAGATTACGATAGCGTCGAGGCTTGCATCCACGCCATCGATAAAAAGCTATATGTCGGCAAAGAATCAGGCCGAAATGCGGTGATAAAATAGCCGCTGGCTCATCATCGTACCCTTTAGTTTCTCTTCCCCCCATTGCATTGCCGTTTAAATGGCAATGCATGCAGGCAAACGTTTTGTCATGCATTTTATCGCAGTAATTGATCGCTTTCCTTTTTACCCACCTATGTATTGTGAATTCTTAAGTAGCTTAAGATGAGCGATATCACCCACAAGGAGGATGAAAACATGGCAAATGTATTAGTAATCGGCGCATCAGGCCAAATTGGTAAGCAAGCAACAGTGAAATTGTTGGATGCTGGTCACAAAGTCGTAGCGCCAGTAAGAAGCCCAGACAAACTGTCAGATATCCAAAATGCCAACCTCACAGTGGTTGAGCAGGATTTAGAAAAAGATTTTTCAGCACACTTTGAAGGTGTGGACGTTGCGGTATTCACAGCAGGTTCTGGCGGTAGCACCGGCGCAGATAAAACACTTTTGATTGATCTTTGGGCGGCCCGCAACGCGGTTAACTATGCAAAAGCGGCGGGGACACCCAAATTTGTTATGGTTAGTTCTATTGGTGCAGACGATCCTGACGCCGTGGAGTCAGCAATAAAACCATATTTGGTTGCCAAACACATGGCCGACGAGCATCTAATTAATAGCGGCTTACATCACGTAATACTTCGACCTGGCACTTTATTAAATGAACCGGGCACGCATTTAGTACGAACCGATATGCCAAGCAATAGGGACGATGCTGTAATACCAAGAGAAGATGTAGCGACAGCTATTGTCGAAAGCGTTGCAAGAGAAAGCAATGATGATTTAATCACCTATTTGTTCAAAGGTGATACACCAATTTCTCATATTTTCTAGGTGAGCGACTTTTCTAGGTGATCGGCGCCCTCTCATTTGCCAATGCGTTATCGCGTCTATCCGAGCTAGAGAGGGCTTACTTTTTGCTTAGGTCGCCGGTTTGTATACTGCTGACTTAGGTGGTGCCCAGAATAGGCAGTATCACGCACTTAATATGTGCCTACTTAGAGACTAGAGGTGGTTACCTACGGTATCAATGACTGGCTAACCCAGTTGCCATTTCCGTCTTTTTGATGCCACTCTCGACTTTGAGGGTTACCTCTCAAATTCAGGTAATCTACGCTATCAATAGCTAGCATGATCACGCAAAAATGAGGTGGAACTACACCAAAATCCCCTTCAACCTGTAGTGCCGAACCATCGTTTCTTGGCGTGCCGGGCTCGCCCCACAAAAACTGCTTTTTGCCTGCATCTGACAATTTATTCCAGTGCTGAGTAACTAAGTCAGCATCTTGATGTAACGTTATTATTGTTGCAGTACAAGAGAAGCGATATTGCTCCCTGGTTTTAGAAAAATACCAACAAACCTGCGAGTGAGGATTCTGGCCAAGCTGGTCATATTTATCTGAGCGGGTGTCAGAAATAACCACCAGTTGGTTGTCGTCGGTGATCCCTCTAAAAACCACGGTACGGCAGTACGGTACACCACTACCGTCCACAGTAGCTAACTGAAAGTAACGACTTTCTGGCATACTGCGGGTTTGGTGAAGACTCTTTGTCAACCCTTGTCGCCACTGGGGCATAACCACCTCCGAGAGTAAAATCGCCTATACTTACCGCTACGCGGCTTTCTTCTTCGCAGCTAAAAAAAACAGGGAGTAGAAGTTTTGCGTGGTAATTTCCGCTAGTTCTTTTACCGTCACGCCTTTAAGCTCAGCAATAAATTCTGCCACTTCTACCACGTAACCTGGTTGGTTTTGTTTACCTCGATGAGGAACTGGCGCAAGCCATGGTGAGTCAGTTTCAATAAGTAGTCGCTCTAAAGGGATCGCTTTTACCACTTCACGCAATTCATCTGCTGAATTAAAGGTTACGATGCCTGAAATAGAGATATAGAAGTCCATCTCTATTGCTGCCAGCGCCATGTCTAATGACTCAGTAAAGCAATGCAAAACACCTTTGGTGTGCGCAGCTTTGTGTTGGCGGAGTAAGTTAATGGTGTCTTCCCTTGCATCCCGCGTATGAATTATTAACGGCTTTTTAGTTTCGTTAGCTACTTTGATGTGGTCGACGAAAGACGTTAGCTGGACTTCTTTACTTTCCGGACTATAAAAATAGTCCAGCCCAGTTTCGCCAATGGCTACCACTTCTTCACGCTGCGCCTTCTCTAACAGTTCTTCATAGCTACACGCTTCATCTTGATGTAGTGGGTGCACACCACAAGATACTGATACATCTTCAAACTGACTTACAGCTGCTAACATGCTGTCGTAATCACCAACAGATACGCACACACAAAGGAAGTGTTCAACACCTCGGGTTCTTGCGAAATTTAAGGTTTCAGCCAGCTCTTCTGGCCCTTGCTTAAGTCGGTCTAAGTGACAATGAGAATCTACGAACAAACTACACCTGTTTTAAAAAATTGCTGTTAGACAAAAGGGCTTCGACAAGCCAGCGTTTGCCTATTAACGTTGAAATTGCTTTAGTAACCCAAAAAGTACCATTGATTTGTTAACACCTGCGTGCTGCAGCGTTCTTACCGCATCAACACACGCTTCATAGCGTTTAAAATCAACAGCCTGTTGACGTTTTATGTATTCGTCATGGGCCATCTGTTGACACCACAATGCGATTTGAGGCGCATTGTCCTGCCACTTATTCGCAAGCGTTTGTACTTGCAAATTTGCATCGCCTGCTAAGAGCGCTTGCATACCATCGCTAAAATTGCGATAGCTAATGTCTTCTTCACCACTGAGGGCCTCTTCTACGCGAAGAGGAGCATAGCCATAAGCTGCCAGTAACGCTTCGCTTGCATCTTCTACGCCCTTAGCGTTTAAGTAGTTCAAACTATCTGACACTGACGGGAGTGAGAGTATCTGCCGTTCACATCGACTTAATATGGTCGGCATAATTTTATTGATACTGTCAGTGATCAGCAGCAAGAAGGTATTATTTGTGGGTTCTTCTAAGGTTTTCAACAGTGCATTAGCTGCCGCTTCCGTCATGGTATCGGCACGGGGAATCAACAACACTTTATTGCCCCCCATTTGCGCAGTACCTGATAGCTTACCAATGCCCTCGCGAATTTTATCCACACCTAACTGCTTTTCACTTTCTAAAACATGAAAGTCTGGGTGGTTTCCAGCTTGCTTCAAATGGCAACTTTGACACTGTTCACATGGCCCATTTATGCTTGGCTGCTTACACAATAGCGCATTGCTTAACCCTAACGCGAGTTGGTATTTTCCAATTCCCTTTGGCCCTGTCAGCAATAAACCATGGTGTAGTTTCTTTGCCATATATCGCGACAGTAACGTCGAGAACGTTGTAGCAAACCAAGGCATTACTTGCATTAACCTTTCCCCTGCTGGCTTTCGCTACTTGTGTTCGTCACATAGTCATTGATAATCGCAATCACGTCTTGATGAACCTTTTCCATAGGCTGCATTGCACTGACCACGACGATAGATTCATCTTGCTTAGCAAGAGACAAGTATTTTGCACGAGTTCGTTCGAAAAAGGCGAGCCCCGCTTGCTCAATGCGGTCAAGCTCCCCTCGCCCACGGGCGCGCTCTAGTCCAACCGCAGGCTCGACATCCAGATATAAAGTTAAATCTGGCTTAAACCCTTTAAGGGCGATATCGCTGATGGCCGACATTGTTTTTCCACTGACGCCCCGACCACCGCCTTGATAGGCTTGAGATGACAGGTCGTGTCTGTCACCTACCACCCACGCACCAGCATCAAGTGATGGTAAGATTTTATTGGTAAGTAATTGCACACGCGCCGCATACATAAGAAGTAGTTCAGTCTCCTCACTCACGGTCTCATCCCAGTCGTGTTTTACACATTCTCGAATGGCTTCTGCCATCGGTGTGCCGCCTGGCTCACGAGTTTGCTCAACGCGCTTTCCTGCACCTTTTAATGCTTGAACAATCAGCCCAATCACTGAGCTTTTTCCTGCCCCTTCAAGGCCTTCAACTACAATAAACTTTCCGCGCATTACTTTTTAAACTCTGTTTTTATTTAGCTATAACGTATCGGTTGTCTGCATCAATACGGCTATCGTCTTAACTGGTATTTTCGCACAGCTGCATTGTGTTCAGCTAGTGTCGTAGAAAATTGATGGCTGCCATCGCCCTTCGCCACAAAATAGAGTGCATCCGTTGTCAGTGGGTGCAACGCAGCGTGAATGGCGGCCTTGCCTGCCATCGCGATAGGCGTAGGTGGGAGCCCTTTAATAACATAGGTATTGTAAGGCGTTGCTGTTCGCAAGTGCTTACGGGTAATGTTTCCGTCAAACGTAGGACCGATACCATAAATCACGGTGGGATCAGTTTGAAGACGCATATTTCTGTTTAGCCTATTGACGAAAACGCCTGAAATCATGTCACGTTCCGCAGGCACAGCCGTTTCTTTTTCAATGATACTCGCTAAGATAAGAGCCTCGTAAGGTGTGGCTAACGGCAGTTCGGCATCCCGTAATTCCCATTCGCTAGAGACAAAGTCAATTAGCGCGCGGTGTGCTCTTTTCAATACCTCGCTTGCGGTTGTGCCTTTGGTAAAGAAATACGTATCAGCCAAATATACGCCCTCTGTCTGCGAAACATTTTCGCAACACCAATCTACGCCATTATCCTGAGTGAGCTGGTTTAATTTCCTGTCGTTTAAATCAAACACCAAATCTGTGTTTTGTTTAAGCGCCTCAAGCCACTGTGCAAGGGTTAGCCCTTCGACTAAACTCACTGCGAAGAGATGCTCATCGCCCTCAGTAAACAAGGTAAACACATCTACTAGTGACTGCCCTGGGCGCAGCATGTAGGTGCCAGACTTAACAGACGTACTGCCTGCAAAGAATTTGAGCCACACCTTAGCAACAAAGGGCGACACATCGGTCATGCCTATTTTACGCAAGTGTTTCACGGTACGATAAGCGTTACTGCCGCTCTCTATCGTAAATAAGGTTTCACTTTTTAATGCTAGTTCATCGGTAACCTTGCTCGAGACATACATTACGCCAGAGGCTGCCCCAACAACGGCAAGCATGAAAAGAGATAATAAAATGACAATTACCCGCTTCATGCTTGAACTTCCCCTTTCTTCATTGCTTTACATTCCATTTTATTTCTTTTTACTACTAATATGGTGAAGCTCGTAAAACGTTGACGAACCCCGTTGTGAGAAGTGCGTTTTAGTTAATTTTGAAGCGCAGTCTGAAGCCGTGTCTTTAGCGCTACAATCGCATCGCTTCTTACATCAAAATCGACATAAGAGAAATCCGGCATTTGTATTTTCTGTACCGGCATTACGCCCATTAGTGCATTGGTAATTACCACTGCACTCGCTTTTCGCAAATAAGAAAGGTCATATTCCCCCACGTGAAGCGAACAATTGTCGTTTAACAGCGAATCAATAAGACACTGCCTGACTACGCCATTGACACCGCTTCCCTTCAAAGACGGGGTATACCATTGTTCATTGAGGTAGAAAAATACATTGCCAGCACTCGCTTCAATAATGTTATCTTGGGTATCGCAAACAATAGCATCGTGTACGCCAGCGTCGTCTACTTCGTGCTTAATTAAGACTTGTTCTAGCCTGTTCATATGCTTTACACCCGCAAGCAATGGTTGAATGGCTAACCGCGTTTGAGCGCATATTACCGTTGCCCCTTCATTCGCAAGACTATCGTAATGGACAGGGTAAGGGTGCTGGCTAAATCTGACTAATGCTTCACTGTCTTCGCTTCGCGCATACCCCCTTCCGGCTTGACCTCCCGACACGTGAACTTTTAGCACATATTTTGGAGAAGCGTTATCACCTGAACCGCTCTTTATCGTCTTAACCTGTTCAGCAATTGCGGCTTCAAGCGCGCGGATATCAATATTGAGCTTGATGGCTGCCGCATCGTGCTCTAAACGTGAAATATGATAAGGCAATAATTCTACTTGATGATCACTTACCAACAATGTGGTAAACACACCGTCGCCATAATTAAACGCCCTGTCACTTGATGAAATAGGCGTAGCGCTAGGAATAATTCTCACTGCCTACTCTTGTTCGCCGTTATTGTGGTTGTTGGAAGTATACCAACTTGCGTTGGTCAGACAACGTCTAGCTGAATTGATTTGGCTGTAGCTGTGCTCAAAGAGACCTGAGTTTTATGATATTTACTGTGAGATATAACTGTATAAACAACAAAAGGCAGCCGAAGCTGCCTTTTAAATATACGTGAAGTTCACTTGATCAGCGATAAGTACGCTATATTAATTACGCCGTATTAGATACGCTTGAAAATCAATGAGCCGTTCGTACCGCCAAACCCGAATGAGTTACACAGTGCGTAGTCTTCATTGAATGCTTTTGCTTTGTGTGCAACAAAGTCTAAGTCACAGCCTTCACCTGGTTCGTCCAAGTTAATGGTTGGCGGCGCCATTTTGTCACGCAGTGCCAAAATAGTGAAAATTGCCTCAACTGAACCGGCGGCCCCTAGCAAATGGCCTGTCATTGACTTGGTAGAGCTAACAAGTAGCTTGTGAGCATGGTCATTGAACACGCGTTTTACTGCTGCCACTTCCGCAATGTCACCTGCAGGCGTAGACGTACCATGTGCGTTAACATAGCCGATTTCGCTTGCATCCAACTTCGCATCATTTATCGCGTTTTGCATAGACGCTGCCGCACCTTCTCCATCTTCAGGTGGAGAAGTCATGTGGTATGCGTCGCCGCTCATGCCAAAACCAACCAGTTCTGCATAAATGGTCG
The DNA here is from genome assembly GCF_022348315.1 of Alteromonas sp. MmMcT2-5. Taxonomy (NCBI): domain Bacteria; kingdom Pseudomonadati; phylum Pseudomonadota; class Gammaproteobacteria; order Alteromonadales; family Alteromonadaceae; genus Alteromonas; species Alteromonas sp. MmMcT2-5. The sequence continues at coordinate 11,966 of NZ_JAKRFB010000056.1, forward strand.
CGCCACGCGCTTTTGCAGCTTCGTATTCTTCTAGCATTACCACGCCAGCGCCCTCACCCATGACAAAACCATCGCGGTCTTTATCCCATGGGCGGCTTGCTGCTTGTGGGTTGTCGTTGCGAGATGACAACGCACGTGCCGCGGCAAAACCAGCCATGCCTAGCGGAGTAATAGACGCTTCTGCGCCTCCGGCCAGCATGGCATCAGCATCGCCATAAGCAATTGTTCTTGCGGCAATACCAATGTTGTGAACGCCTGTTGTACAAGCAGTCACAACGTTTAAATTCGGTCCTTTCAACCCTTCCATGATAGACAAAAAGCCTGAGATCATGTTGGTAATGGTTGAAGGTACAAAAAATGGCGATACGCGCTTAGGACCGCTATTTGTCAGTTTCAAATGGTTTTGTTCAATTTGTTCTAAACCACCAATACCTGAACCAATAGCTACACCTACACGATGCGCATTATCTTGTGAAATAGTTAAACCAGAATCGACCAAGGCTTGCTTGCCTGCTGCTATACCCAGCTGGATAAAGCGGTCCATTTTCTTGGTTTCTTTCTTTTCAATGTATTCCTGCGGATCAAAATCATTAATTTGACCTGCGAAACGGGTTGAATAGTTACTACAATCGAAATGGGTGATTTCACCGATGCCGCTTTCGCCCGCGAGCAATTTGCGCCATGTGTCTTCGCTATTAAGACCTAATGGTGAAAGCATTCCAAGACCAGTAACCACTACGCGACGTTTTGTCACAAAAAGCCCTCGCTTTGGAACTAAGGTAGGAGATACAAAAACGGCTCTGTTAGAAGAGCCGTTTTGTCGCTACTTAAGACTTAAGCGTCTTTGTTAGCGTTGATGTAATCAATTGCTGATTGAACAGTAGTAATTTTTTCTGCTTCTTCGTCAGGAATTTCAGTATCGAATTCTTCTTCCAAAGCCATTACTAGCTCAACAGTGTCAAGTGAATCAGCGCCTAAATCGTCAACGAATGAAGCTTCTGCTTTTACTTCTTCTTCTTTCACGCCAAGTTGTTCAACGATGATTTTCTTAACGCGTTCTTCAATGTTACTCATAATTCTAGGTTTCCCTTAAACGTCACTAGATAATAAAAGTGCCGCTAGTTTATTTTGCAAGGTGCATCCTTGCAAGCACCAGTTTAAACAAATTTTCTGGTCAAACCAGCGACATTCGAAATTCGTAAAATACTATTTTTACATCCAAGTTCGGGTAAATACCACCCCAAACTAAGGAAAATTCGCAATTTTTGCGAATTTACCCCATATACATACCACCATTTACATGGATAGTTTCGCCTGTAATATAGGCTGCACCATCGCTTACTAAAAAGGCAACAGTGGCTGCAATTTCATCAGGCTCGCCTAATCGGTTAGCCGGAATATCTTTGAAAATGGCTTCTTTTTGGTCATCAGTCAGCGCTTTTGTCATATCGGTATCGATAAAACCAGGCGCTACAACGTTGATGGTAATACCACGAGAAGCCACTTCACGCGCCATAGATTTAGAAAAACCAATGACCCCTGCTTTCGCTGCAGCATAGTTTGCCTGTCCGGCGTTACCCGCACTGCCCACCACTGAACCAATATTCACGATGCGACCAAAACGCTTCTTCATCATACCGCGAAGTACCGCTTTCGACAGTGTGAAAATTGAGGTTAAGTTGGTGTCGATAATGTCCTGCCACTCGTCATCTTTCATGCGCATTAGCAGATTATCACGTGTGATACCGGCATTATTGACCAAGATATCGATACCACCATGTGCTTCATTGATCGCTTTAATCGTGGTATCTACGCTTTCTTTGTCGGTGACATTTAGCGCAAAGCCCTTGCCGCCGAATTCAGAAAGATAATCGCTAATTGCTTGTGCACCATTTTCACTGGTTGCTGTGCCGATAACCGTAGCACCTTGCTGTGCAAGCTGCGTAGCAATCGCTTTGCCTATACCTCGGCTTGCGCCGGTAACAAGCGCAATTTTACCGTCTAATTGACTCATTGCGTTTCCTTATTGTTTTAATGCTTCAACACCATCAGGTGTATTAACTGCAAGAGATTCTAGGCTCTTGTCGATACGTTTGTTCAATCCAGTAAGTACTTTACCAGGACCTACTTCAATAACGCGCTCAACGCCCGCTGCCGCCAAGTATTCAACAGTACGCGTCCATTGAACGGGGCAATATAGTTGTCTCACTAATGCGTTCTTGATTGCATCACCTTGGGTTTCAATAGTGACATCAACATTATTCACGATATTGATTGCAGGCTCATTAACGTTCAATGACGATAACGCGTCTTCTAACTTGTCTGCTGCAGGACGCATTAACTCACAGTGTGAAGGAACGCTTACCGCAAGAGGAAGTGCGCGCTTAGCGCCCGCTTCTTTACACGCATAAGCAGCTTGCTCGGCGGCGTTCTTTTCCCCTGCAATAACCACTTGGCCTGGAGAGTTGAAGTTAACTGGTGCAACAACATCGCCTGTAGCAATAGCAGTTTGCTGACAAATATCCGCAATGGCGGCATCGTCTAATCCGATAATGGCATACATGGCACCCGCACCTGCTGGTACAGCTTCTTGCATGTATTTACCACGGGCTTCCACAAGCTTGATAGCATCAGCAAAATCCATGGCGCCGCCACATACTAATGCTGAGTACTCACCAAGGCTGTGACCCGCTAGGTAATCTACATCGATGCCCTGCTCGCGAATAACACGCCAAATTGCTACGCTAGCAGCAAGTAACGCTGGTTGAGTGATATGGGTTTCGTTAAGTTTACCGTCTGTATCATTTTGGACTAAATCCCACAGATCGTAGCCGAGCGCGTCAGAGGCTTCTTTAAACGTTGCTTCGATAATCGGAGAAGTCTCAGCAAGTTCCTTTAGCATACCTACGCTTTGAGAACCTTGTCCTGGAAATACACAGGCTGTCTTTGTCATGTCGATTCCTTATTATTTTTAAATTACTAGAAGCGAGAAAACGTCGGAGTTGGAGTGCCCCTTAACGAGGCAAATATCTGCAAGGCTAATAGCGTACAAGCGCCGATGCCCAAGCAAATCCGCCTCCGAATGCTTCTAGTAATAAGTGCTGTCCGCGTTGAATGCGCCCGTCTCTGATAGCGGTATCAAGCGCTGTAGGCACAGTAGCAGCAGAGGTATTACCATACTGCTCTAACGTAAGCACTACTTGATCAAGAGACATATTCAGCTTTTTAGCTGTCGCTTTAATAATTCTAAAGTTTGCTTGGTGAGGTACTAACCAGTCAAGATCAGATTTTTGCATACCGTTGGCAGCAAGGGTTTGTTCTACCACTTCTGAAAGCTTGGTTACCGCAACCTTAAAGACTTCATTACCACGCATCACACCCCAGTTCTCGTGAACCGACTGCTCGTCACCACGGGTTGGATTACCCACGTACAGCAAATCGCCATGAGAGCCTGATGCGTTGATATGTGTGGAAAGAATGCCAGGTTCATCACTCGCTTCAATAATCGTTGCGCCTGCCGCATCGCCAAACAAGATAACCATGGTTCTGTCTTCAGGGTTTATCAAGCGGCTCAAACAGTCGGTACCGACTACAAGAATACGCTTCGCCATGCCTGACTTAATGTATTGATCGGCAACACTTAATGCGTAGCAGTAACCTGCACATGCAGCAGCTACGTCAAATGCAGGGATACCGTCAATATCAAGAATGCGTTGAATTTCACATGCTGTGCTTGGAAGCGCATAGCGACCACTCGTGGTGGCACACACAATCATGTCGATAGATTTCGGGTCAATGCCAGCCATCTCAATGGCTTTCTTACTGGCTTCTGCCCCCATGGTAGCAGCGGTTTCATCTGCTCCAATAATACGTCGCTCTTTTATCCCGGTACGGTCAGTGATCCATTCGTCACTGGTGTCCACCATTTGCTCTAAATCTGCGTTTGTACGCACGTCGCTGGGATAATAGCTACCTGTTCCTATAAAGCGTGAATATTTGCTCAAAGCTGCTCCAACAATACCGTTTCTATCTTTGTCTTTATCTTTTCAGGTAAATGCATCTTTGCTTCTTTCATTGCTTGCACGATGGCGTAATAAAAGGCGTCTTTTTGTGCATTTCCGTGACTCTTGATAACAATGCCGCGCAATCCTATCAGACTCGCACCGTTATACTGGTCGGGGTTCACGCTGTTATAGATAGATTTCAGTAATGGGAAGGCAATTTTTGCCAATAATCGGGTATAAAAGTTCTTCTGTGACTGGCGTTTTACCTCGTTTATCACTAACTTAGCCAGCCCTTCGCTCGATTTAAGCGCTACATTTCCAGTAAAACCGTCTGTTACCACTACATCGGCATGATCGGTGAAAATGTCGTCGCCTTCTACATAACCAATATAGTTTATGCCTGGCGCATCTTTAAAAAGCTGGTCGGCAGATTTTACCTGTGCGTTACCTTTAATATCTTCTTCGCCTACGTTCAATAAGGCAACCCGTGGCGATGCTATGCCCGCCACCTCTTGCGCAAGCACTGAGCCCATAACGCCGTATTGGAAAAGAATTTCAGGCGTACAGTTCACGTTTGCGCCTAAATCTAAAAGAAATACGTTATGGTGCCCTGTTGTAGGCATCATATTAATGAGTGCGGGCCTATCAATGCCTGATAAGGTTTTAAGCAAATAGAATGATAAGGTAAGCAGTGCACCGGTATTACCTGCGCTTACGCACGCGTTTGCCTCGCCACTTTCGACAAGTTCAATAACGCGACGCATAGAAGAATCTTTTTTGCTTCGTAGCGCTGACGTTGGCGCTTCGCCCATCTCAACGACTTGTGAGCAGTGCACAATAGTAACGCGGTTGCGTTCAGCGTTGGTAAGGGGCTGTATACCTGCTTTGATGGTATCTTCATCACCGCATAACGTGAAGTGCACGTCTGGGTGAAGTTGAATAGCCTTTACGGCTGCGGGAAGGATAACAGGGGGACCATGATCGCCCCCCATGATATCTAACGCGATGGTTAGTTTAGACAAAATGTAGTCGCCGTATTACGCGCCGATTACTTTTTTGCCTTTGTAATAACCGTCAGCGGTCACGTGGTGACGACGGTGAGTTTCGCCCGACGTTGAATCGACAGACAAAGTCGCGCCTGTCAATGCATCGTGTGAGCGACGCATACCGCGCTTAGAACGCGTTTTACGATTTTGTTGTACTGCCATAACTTACTCCTGGTCTCGCTTAAGTTCTTTCAAAACCGCGAAAGGGTTTTGTCGCTCTTGTTCCGGTTCAATCTTTCCAAACGACATATCGTCCTGCTTCACTGTACACTCCGACTCTGCATGAAGGGGCACAATTGGCAAAGATAACAGTAGCTCGTCTTCAAAAATTTGAAGCAGATTAACTTCTCCGTGGTCGTTGACCTCTACCGGTTCGTAAGCCTCGGGAATGATGTCATCGCTTTCCTGTTCTTCTCCCTGCACTGGAGTAAAACAGAATTCCGCTTCCACGGGATAATCGAGTTCACCATTACACCTTTGACAGATAAGTGTTACCTGCGTGGCTAGATGGCCGTGAAAGACAGTAAGACCCTGCGCGTCTTTTTCAAACTGTACTTCTGCGTCCACATAGTCATTGCATCGGACAACTGCTTCACTCAATCGTTCCATATCTTTAGACGCAATCACGCCCCGGTAATCGGAACGTTTCATGGCACTTTTAGTCGGTTCAACCGAATGAGGGAGTTTCACTTTCTGCATAGGGCGCGCATGATATAGGGTCAACCCCTTCCTGTCAAAGCAAAATTGCGTTTTAACCTACAATAAAACGCTGTATGTGGTACGCAGTGATAATGTAACATTGTACTACTAACTGAAAGTACGCAACATATTGATTTTATAAAAGGAGTAATTGTGGCCTCCCTTGTTCTTGCCTCATCATCGCAATACCGAAAAATGTTGCTCGCCAACATTGGTATTCAGGTAGACACCCACGCACCAGATATTGACGAAACGCCCTTTGCGAACGAAAGCCCTACTGCATTGAGTTTACGTTTAGCCGAACAAAAGGCGCACAAGGTTGCCGCTGAATTAGAAAAGGTAAATAACGACACCATTATTATAGGTAGTGATCAAGTAGCTTTGGTCCAAACCGATGCGGGCCCGCAGCTACTTGGCAAGCCTGGCACGTTTGAAAATGCAGTAAACCAGCTAATGGCATGCCAAGGTAAGCAAGTGTCATTTTATACTGCACTTTGCCTTCACCAACCTAGCGCCAATAAAACGATAACGCAGGTAGATGAAACACGCGTTTTCTTTCGGCATAACAGTGAAACTGCCATTCGCGCCTATGTAGATAAAGAGCAACCACTCGATTGCGCCGGCAGTTTTAAAAGCGAAGGTTTGGGTGTATTACTGTTCGATAAAATAGAAAGCCGCGACCCTAACAGTTTAATCGGTCTTCCGATAATGCTGCTAAATGAATTACTGGGCGCACACTTCGATGTCGATTTATTAGCAATGGCTGCACAGTAAGCCATTAATTCTGTCAGAGCAGTTGTATCAAAGCAGTGCTACAAACCAGCGCTATTTGAATAGCGCTGTTTCTAGTTCACTTATAGAGTGTACAAGTGCTACAGGTAACAACGCTTCTAAATGAACCTGCGCGTGAACGCCATATGACACACCTATCCTATCCATACCAATCGTTTTCGCCATTTGCATGTCGTAGGTTGTGTCACCAATCATCACGGCGTCTTCTATTTTTACACTAAGTTCATCAAGTAACTGTAGGAGCATATCGGGCGAAGGCTTTGATTCTGCCTCATCGGCGGTACGTGACGCACTAAAGAAAGGTCCCGTCCCTGTTTGTGCCCACGCTCGATCAAGACCGCGGCGCGCTTTACCTGTCGCAACGGCCAATGTGCATCCCGCTTCTTTCAAATTGCTAAGTAACTGTTCAACGCCATCAAACAAAGGACACGGCGTTGTATCGCGAGTGACAAATGCCTCTTTATAGGCGGCGACTAAACGTTCGGCTAACTCATCGTCTTTGATATTAAAAAGCTGTTTAATGGCAGGCTTTAAACTTATACCAATAATGTGACCTACTTCATCGTAGGTAGGAACAGGCATATCACACTGCTTTGCAGCAAGCTGCATGCAGCTAACAATTTTTGCCGCCGAATCCATGAGCGTGCCATCCCAATCGAAGATAACAAGTTTGTACTTAGGCAGTGTTTTATCTAACGAAATGAAAGGCTGTGTTTCCACAGCCTGTTTTTTTGAATGCATAACTTACAGCGCTTTAAGTGTATTTGAGAGTGTGTCGTCTAATGGCGCGGTAAATGTTACGCGCTCTTCAGTCGCTGGGTGCAGCAGTGAAATACTGCGAGCGTGAAGGAACAGTCTGTTCAGCCCTTTTTGGCGCATTGCCGCGTCGAAATCCGCATCACCGTATTTTGGGTCACAAGCAATAGGATGACCCGCATGCAAACAGTGAACGCGAATTTGGTGGGTTCTACCTGTAATAGGCGACGCTTCAACCAAGGTTGCACCTGCGTATTCCTCTAATATGCGATAGCGAGTTTCTGACGGTTTGCCATCGTCGCTTACACTTACCATGCGCTCACCCGATTGCAGCACATTTTTACGAAGCGGCGCTTTAACTTTAAATCGGGTTTTAGGCCACTCACCTGCAACTAGCGCATTATATCGCTTGTCCATTTTGCCAGTGCGAAGCTGCTCATGCATGTGGCGAAGGGCAGAACGTTTTTTAGCAATTAAAATGCAGCCCGACGTGTCACGGTCTAATCGGTGTACCAATTCCATAAATTTGGCATCGGGACGCAAGGCTCTTAAGCCTTCGATTAAACCAAAACTCAAGCCACTTCCTCCGTGAACTGCCATTCCCGATGGCTTGTTGATAACAAGTATACGGTCGTCCTCGAAAAGGATATGCGACTCTAATGATGCAATTTTATCGAGCTTTGGCGATGGCGCAGGCGCACCTTCCGACACGCGAACCGGTGGAATTCTGATTAAATCGTCGGCTTGTAACTTATATTCAGGCTTAACACGACCTTTATTCACCCGCACTTCACCTTTGCGCAAAATGCGATAAATCATGCTTTTCGGCACACCTTTTAGCTGGGTGCGCAAAAAATTATCGATACGTTGACCAGCCAAGTCGGCTTCAACCGTTACAAAACGTACTTTTTGGGGAGCTTCTTCTTTCATAGGGGCATTATACCCTATTGCAAAGTGCCCAACATACTGAAAGTTACGTTTTACTAAATAATTATTATATCAGCGCTCAGCTAGGACTTAGAAAACCCACCTTTGCGCATACTTTTTATCCAAAGCGCATGTTTTCTGTATTTAACATCTCAATTTATAGGATTTATTCATTCGCTTTCCTTGCTAAAATTTGACTTTTAGTGCGATAATTATCGATGTTTTTAACACGATTAAATTCACGTAAAAAGAAAGGTGTGGGACAGGCATTTCGTTGCCGCACTTTAACAATGTGAAACACAGCGTTATAAAAACAACAACAAGACCGAAAATCAGCACGCATCTGAGTGTGTTGTTTTAACTTGTAAACGATAAAAGCATGGTTTGAGCGTCGGTGACATCAGCAATGATAAGTGTTCGATGAAATAACACATTCATACCGACCCCGCGAGAGAGGCAACGACTACACTGCCGTAAAAAGCGAGGCCATGCTTGCGAACATAAAATAAGTTTGCCGTTTAGCTAACAGAATTAAATGACAATTGAGTGGCAAAAATGATGCCGCTTGAAAAAATGAAATGAGTAATAAGGGCTAGTCGCTCCCGACATCCTTAAAGCAGTGTGAACATGAATGCATCTGTACGATTATACGTGTCAATTCACGGTCGTATGGGTTTGCGCTTAAGATAAAGGCGCTTGTTTATTCGCGTGAGTGTTTGCCCACCAGGGATAATGCGACGTTACAACAAGGTCCCCGTCCAGCCGTGAGGTTGCGCGGTGAGGGTTTGCACATGTCACTTTAATTTTGTGTCTTAACGGCTGTACGAAAACAGAGTTAGATACAATGAAAAGAATGTTAATTAATGCAACTCAGCAAGAAGAGTTGCGCGTTGCTCTTGTCGATGGGCAACGGTTGTATGATTTAGATATAGAAAGTCCAGGACACGAGCAGAAAAAAGCGAACATCTACAAAGGTAAAATTACCCGCGTTGAACCCAGCTTAGAAGCTGCTTTTGTTGACTACGGTGCAGAGCGCCATGGCTTCCTACCCCTCAAAGAAATTGCCCGCACTTACTTCCCTAAAGGTTACAAATTCGAAGGCCGCCCTAACATCAAAGATGTGATTAAAGAAGGCCAAGAAGTAATTGTTCAAATTGATAAAGAAGAGCGCGGCCAAAAAGGCGCTGCATTAACTACATTCTTATCGCTCGCAGGCAGTTACCTAGTACTTATGCCAAACAACCCTCGCGCTGGCGGTATTTCACGCCGAATAGAGGGCGATGAGCGTACAGAGCTTAAAGAGTCACTAAGCAAATTGGACCTCCCTGAAGGTATGGGTTTGATTGTTCGCACTGCGGGGGTTGGCAAATCTTACGAAGAGCTAGAATGGGATTTAAAAGTCTTGCTTACCCATTGGGAAGCTATCTCTAGCGTTGCTGAAGAACGTGAAGCCCCTTTCTTAATTCACCAGGAAAGTAACGTAATTGTTCGTGCTATCCGCGACTACCTACGTCGCGATATTGGCGAAATCCTTATCGATAAAACCAGTATTTATGAGCAAGCTTTACAGCACATTCAATTAGTGCGCCCTGACTTTGCAAATCGCGTAAAGCTCTATCGTGGTGAAGTGCCGTTATTTAGTCACTACCAAATCGAAAGCCAAATTGAGTCTGCATTCCAACGCGAAGTGCGTTTGCCTTCTGGCGGCTCAATTGTTATCGACCCAACAGAAGCACTAACCTCTATAGATATTAACTCTGCCCGTGCAACAAAAGGTGGTGATATTGAAGAGACAGCGCTTAACACAAACCTAGAAGCGGCAGACGAGATTGCCCGTCAACTGCGTCTTCGTGATCTAGGTGGATTGGTTGTAATCGACTTCATTGATATGACGCCAGTACGTCACCAACGTGAAGTTGAAAACCGCATGAAAGACGCGGTGAGAAGCGACAGAGCACGAGTACAATTGGGTCGTATTTCCCGCTTTGGCCTTTTGGAAATGTCTCGCCAGCGTTTACGCCCTTCTTTAGGCGAATCAGCGCATCACGTGTGTCCTCGCTGTTCTGGTCACGGTACCATTCGAGGCACTGAGTCTTTGGCACTGTCTATTCTTCGTATTTTGGAAGAAGAGAGTATTAAAGAAAACACGGGGCAAATTGAAGCACAGTTGCCTGTTCCAGTTGCGACGTATTTACTTAACGAAAAGCGTAAGTCTATTCAGCTTCTAGAAAAGCGCCACGGTGTTGACTTGCTACTTATTCCTAATGCAAACCTAGATACACCGCACTACCAGGTATTACGCAGACGTCCAGATGACGTTATATCTGAAGCGAGTTACGACGTAGAGTTAATGCCTGCGGTAGAAGCTGAGACGGAAACAACGACTTCTGCACCGGTTAAGCGCGAAGAGCCAGCACTGAAAGGCCTTGTTGCACCAACGGCTGCACCTGTAGTTGCGCCAAAAGAAGAAACAGCAAAGAAAGCCGACGATGTACCTTCACTATTTGCCCGATTTGGCAAATGGATTAGTGATTTATTCGGTAGCGAAAGCGAAGAAGAAACCAATAAGGACAAAAAGCCGCAGTCTGGTAATAAAAATAGAAACAACCGCAGCCGCAATAATGACGACCGTCGCCGCAAGCCGCGCAACAAGAACAATCGTCGTGGCAATCAGTCTCAAGGTAAAGACCAGAACCGCGATGGTGAGCAGCAGGATAATCGCAAACCGCGCGGCGAGCAGCAGCGAGACCAGCGTCAAGATCAAGATGATAAGCGCAATAACAAAGGTCGTAAGCCTCGTAAGGCACAGCAACCACGCGATGAGCAACAAAAGCCTAAGCACGAAAAGCAAGATGGCGAGCAGCAAGAAAACCAAGCGCAGAAGAAGCGTGAAGTTGCTGAACGTAGAAAACGTCGTGATAAACGCCGCAGCGTTCGTGTGAAGAAAGATGATAACGCGGTGAATACTGCTGAACAAAGCGAAGCGCAGGCCACACCAGTAGCCAAAGAAGCGCCAATGCAGCACAAAGCTAAAGCTGACACCAAGCCTAAAGCGCCGAAAGCAGAGTCACCGGTTGAAAACACTGCTGAACAGAAGAAGGATGAGCAAAAGCCAGCAGTCAAAGCCGCGCAAAAGCCAGCGGATAAACCTGCTGAAGCGAAGCCAGTATCGGATGCTGTTAAGGGTGAAGGTGACTCATCAGCGATAACTAGTGATGCCGTTGATGGCACTGATGCGAATACCGACGCTAACAGTGAAGAGCATGGTCAAAAACGTGAAGGCCGTGGCCGTTCACGCCGCTCTCCACGTCACGTTCGTGCGGCTGGCCAACGTCGTAAGAAAGAGTCGCAGCAAGTTGACGATTCAGACACGCAAGCTAAACAGCCTGGTGAGTTGTCACCGCAGCAGCCAGAAGCAGAAGTTGAAGCGACAGCTAAGACAGATGCACCTGTTGTCGAAGAAACACAAGCAAAAGAGCCTGGGCAGTTAGCGCCAGCTGAAGAGCAACCTGTTTCTAAGCAAGAGAAAGCAAAGCTTGACGTTGAAGCCGTTCAGGACGAACTTCAGTTTGATGCAGAGCCTTTAGCGGGTAAAGAACCTTCAGCGGGAAATAAGCCTTCAGCGGATGCAGAGCCGTCAGCGAACGATAAACCTTCGGAAGCTGTAGACTCAACTGATGAAGTAACGTCAGCAGACGATAACGCGACAACTGAAGCTAAACCGGCTAAAGAAGCTCAAACTTCAGTGCAAGAAAGCAACGTTGAAGAAACAGCTCCGGCAGCACAAGCGGAACCGGCAGTTGAAGCTAAAATAACGCAAGCTGATACGGCGCCAGAAGCTAAAGACGAAGCAACAGCATCGCCAGAGCAAGTTGAAATAAACTTGGCTGACGCACCTGTAGTTGCAGAACCAGAAGCACAGGTACAAGAGGCGAAAGCAGATACGCCAGCGGCTAAAGAAGAGGCTGAAACAACAGCAGCGCCTTCTTCGAGCCTAGCAGCGAGTGGCAAAGGAAAGCGTGGCGCATCGCACCCTATGGCATTGCCTGCAGCAGTAAACGACGCATTTGTTGATGTAGCGCTTACCGCTAAAGCTGACGACACACGACCTGCACTCGCAGTATCGGGTAAAACTGCAGCGATGTCGCACGTAACGTCACGTGCATCAGCAGTAACAACGCTGCCTCAGTCGGTAGATGACGTTGCCGAAGTAGCAGCAGTGGCTGAATAATTTTCAGTCGCTAGTGCGCTACTAGCTAATTGATGTAAAAGCCGCTTTCGAGCGGCTTTTTTGTTTGTTAGTGTACGTTTAACATCGAGTCCGAGTTGAGAATAAAATGTCAGATACGGTAAACCCGCAGTATATAGATTGGTTAAGCCAAGTATGTAACGCGCAAGTATTAGACACACAAATGATTCAACCTCTTTGGAGTGGCTACGGAGCGTGCTTTCGTGCAACTTTGGGTTATCCTAATAATACTTTTTCAAAGAATCACGACGAGAGAAGCCCTTTCCAAGAAAGCCAGTATCACCAAGCTCAACAAAACCCACTTGGCGCGCAACAAGGTGGAGACGAAGCAGCGCTAAAAGTAGTCGTGAAATGCGCCACTCCGCCACACAGGCTCTCACACCCTAAAGGCTGGAATGGTGAAGCTAGCCACAACCGTAAGTGCCAATCTTTTAAGGTAGAGAACTGTTTTTATAGCGACGTTCAAGTCCAAACTGATGCGTCGTGCCGTACAGCTAAATACTTAGGGCACAGCCAACAGGGCGAAGCCTCCCTTCTTGTTATGGAAGACTTAGCACACAGTGGCTATTCTCGCACGGCCTCTTCACTTTCCGCTGCGCAATGCATCACTGTTCTAAAATGGCTTGCCAACTTTCATGCACGCTTTGTCAATGTGAGAGATGAATTTGATAGCCTAAGTTTACAATTATGGCCTGAAGGCACTTATTGGCACTTGGCAACCCGTGAAGATGAGTTCAACGCCATGTCGGATGGATTACTAAAGCAACATGCTGTCGATATATCTACCACGTTAGGCAACGCTCACTATCACACTTTGGTGCACGGCGATGCTAAAGTGGCTAACTTTTGTTTTACCGAAGATTTTTCTGACTGTGCAGCTGTCGACTTTCAGTACGTGGGTTATGGCGCAGGCATAAAGGACGTGGCGTATTTTTTGGGCAGTGCCCTATCAACCCAAACCCACATGAAACATCGTGATGCATTGCTCGATAACTACTTTCAAGCGCTCGAAGATGCGCTACACACTCGATTGGCTAACAATGATAGTTCGGCTTGTTTCAAGCGTGCTGATATTGCGCTTATCATTGCTGAATGGAAGTACCTGTACCCCTTCGCCTGCGCTGACTTTTATCGGTTCTTAGCGGGTTGGAGCCCCGAACACTGGAAAATAGATGAAGAGCTCCAATATCAAACAGATATTGCCTTGTCTATTCTTGAGCGCACGGCTTAAACGATTACGTTTTCATAGTGATCACGACTTTTATGAACGTACTTTTTCTCTCTCGCGCGCCCTTTTTTACGTTCTATTTCTACACCAATTCAGACGACATGTCGCTGGTAGCCCATCTGCTCTGACTTACTATTTTATTGCCGTGAAACTGCACCATTAAATTACATTTAGCGTATATAGTGACAAATAATCATAACGCTGCTGCCAATGTACAAACGTAAACTCTACCTTTTTGGGCTACTTTCCACTTTTATTCTGTTGATTGCTTTAGCCAGTGCAGCCATATCTGCGCATTTAACGCGCACTAACTTAGCGCAAGCTCAACTCGCTCAATCCCTGCTGTCAGAGCACCAGCAGTTATCAAGTATTTCCTACAGGCTTTTCAAACAGCTAACCGATGAGCTTATTTTTGGCAAGAATGCGAACCAAGCGAAAGTGAGAAACAAACAACAACAAATAGAAAACTCGTTGAACCGTATAAAATCTCTGGAACTTGCCCAACGCGAAGCACTAGGGCTTGAGGCAACATTAGGAAGTGTTGAAGATACCGATGAACTTGAAGCGCTGATTCAAGGCATTGTGGAAGAGTTTAGAGCTATTGCGCTAAGTAACGACAGTACTCCACTTAATCAACAGCAGCGCCTTCAAACATTACTTGAAGTAACTATCGACAACCAGTTTAGGGAGGCCATCAACTCTGCAGTAAACCGCCAGACAGGCGTTGTATCCCGCATTAACGCTAGCATTGAAACGCTAAACAGCAGCATTGTGTGGTTTACTATCAGTTTAGGCCTTATCACCTGTCCTTTCATTCTGCTGGGTTGTTATTGGCTATTCAATGCCCTGTATCAGCCGCTTACAGTTATTCGCACGGGTACCGATGCCATTGCCTCGGGAAACTACCACTATCGATTGCCTGAAACCCTGGATAGCGAATTTACTGACTTGGTCAAAGCACTAAATTCCATGATAGCGCGACTACAAGAACACGAAGACCAGGCTGATGCCCATCGTAAGCACTTAGAGTTTGAAGTGGAGAGCCGAACCCGGGCTTTAAAAGAAGCCAACAATAAACTCACTCAGCTGGACGCAAAGCGCCGACAATTTATGGCTGATGTAAGTCACGAATTGCGCACACCGTTAACCATTATTCGTGGCGAAGCTCAGGTAACCCTTAGGCAGGCTGCGGCTAGCAACGAGATTTATGAAGAAACGCTAGAAACCATACTTGAGCAAGCCGTGAACTTAAGTAAGTTGGTTGATGATTTGCTGCTGCTAGCGCGTGCCGAGATGCACGAATTCACTGTAGATCTGGTTAAATCTGACTTACATAACCTGCTTACACAAAATATGGCGTTATGGCAAAAGCTCACAAAGCCAAGAGACTTAGATCTTAAATGGCTTGCCAATAATGAGGTCCAAGTGCTCATCGACAAAGACAGAATTGTGCAGGTACTGACCATCCTTATAGAAAACGCGCACAAATATTCTTATCCCGATACGCCCATTGTGCAGCGCGTTGAGAGCGAAGGCCCGAATATCAACGTATCGGTCATTGATAGCGGTGAAGGCATTTCTTCAAGTGATTTGCAGCACGTTTTTGAACGCTTCGTTAGGTTAAAGCGCAAAGGCAATGGAATGGGGCTAGGTTTGTCTATCGCTAAAGCGATAGCAGAAGCCCACCACGGTACATTGAGTGCGCATTCCACATTAGGTAAAGGCTCGCAGTTCACGTTGACGCTGCCAGTTTTACAAAAAAACGCGACGTCCTTAGATTAATAACAACCGTTAAGTAACATCGAACGACTAGGATCATAACAACAATGAAAATTCTTATTGCTGATGACGAAGCCCCCTTGCTACGCTTTCTATCACGAGGCTTAAGCGCTGAAGGTTTTGAGTGCATCGAAGAGTCGGCATTACACAACTTAGTCACGCGCATTCGCCATGAAGCCCCTGCTATTATTGTACTTGATCGCATGTTTGGTGATGAAGATAGCGTAGAGCTGCTGCCCGCAATCAAGTCGCTTCCCCATGCCCCTATGGTTTTGTTACTAACCGCGGTGGACGAAGTACGCGAGCGCGTGAATGGTTTAAAACAAGGCGCGGATGACTATTTGTGCAAGCCATTTGACTTTGACGAACTACTTGCGCGCATAACGGCCTTAAGCCGAAGAGTGACGAATACACCGGTTACCCAATTAGGCCTCACCATCGGACCGTTAAACATCGATGACGAGTCACGTATTGCGACATTGTCTGGGGAAGAGATTTCACTCACCAAACTAGAATACGACATGCTCTACTACTTCGCAGAAAATGCTGAAAAAGTGCTGTCTCGAGAACGCATATTAAGTCGAGTATGGCGAAGCCACAGCGATCCGTTAACTAATGTTGTTGATGTGTATATCAGTAGGCTGCGACAAAAGCTTCACAGCAGTGATGCCATATTTATTGAAACTCTGAGAGGCAACGGCTATCGGTTGACCACCAGAAAATAGTCGTTTCGTCTCATTAGCTATTGCATTCATGTGTTATCCCGCCTAATTTGAACACTCGTTCAAATTTTATAAAGGATAATTATGGCTCGCTCACCTTCTTCATTACTCTCAAGGCTATGTTGCGCAACCGCTGTAGGCATTAGTCTATTGTCATCACCAGTCTTCGCTCAGACAGACACCAGAGGTGCCGCGCAGCCTGATAAGAATACAGCAATGTCTGCACGGGAATTGCGAGCACCAAAGGTTATCTTTTTCGATGTTAATGAGACCTTACTTGACCTCACCGCCATGCGCAGCTCGGTAGGCGAAGCCTTGGGCGGTCGAGATGATTTGTTGCCACTGTGGTTCTCTACTATGCTGCATCATTCACTGGTTGATTCAACGACTGGCCGCTTTCATACCTTTGGAGAAATTGGCGTTGCCTCCTTGCTGATGGTGGCTGAAATTGAAGGTATTGAATTGACCAAAGCGCAAGCGAAAACGGCAATTGTCACGCCATTGCGAAGCCTACCTGCGTATTCCGATTTACTTGAACACCCATTCCGGTTTTATTTGAACACCTCAGATCAACGCATCGTTGGCTAGTCGATTTTTACCTTAAGTGTTCAAGT
>NZ_JAKRFB010000057.1:0-27357 GCF_022348315.1 Alteromonas sp. MmMcT2-5
GCTGCACTCAAATGGTACAGCTCCATAGTTGACGCAGCCTGGGCCGGAGGCATATGAAATTAAATTCGTGGGGATCCCTCAGGGTCAGAGTACATTTTCGTCTTCAGGGGTTTTTGAGCGATTAAATGTACTCTGACCCCATTATTTGAGGGTTATTGTGTTGCCGCCTTTTTCTTTTGATGCGTAGAGTGCCCGATCGGCGCGCTGAATAAGTGTCTCGAGTGTATCGCTTTGCTGCATGAGAGTGACGCCGAAGCTCGATGATAATGACACTTCTGAAATAACGATTGCGTTTATACCTTCACGTACCTTTTCCACCAAATTAAGGGCGTTTTGCTCGCTGATATTAGGCAGAAGCAGTACAAATTCGTCGCCGCCAAAACGGGCGAAAACATCCGCTTTACGCACAATATCCTTCGTCACCTGACTTAAGCGGCGCAATGCGTTGTCGCCGTCTACATGGCCTAATTCGTCATTGATACGTTTAAACTTATCTAAATCAAACATAACGAAATAAAGCGAGCTTCCCGATTCACGGCTCTGAGCCATTTCAAGAGCGCTGCGCTGGGCCAAATACTCCCGCGTATAAGCTTGGGTTAAGGTATCCACAAAAACACGGTCTTTGAGCAGAGCATTGTCTGCTTGTAACTGAGGAATGGCTATACCAAATAAAGCGTTGGCTGCAATAACGTTGAGTGCAAACTGATACACTTTGACGTAATCCATTAAGGCGAATATATGCACCAGCAAAACAATGCATAAGCTGCTTATTGCAAGGCTTATAACATTGCGCTTTGTACTTTCAGTACACGCTATCCACATGTGGGTAATGGCGAGAAAAAAGATAGCAAATGCACTATCACGGGACTGGGTAAGTTTTGCCAGTAACATGACGAATAGTATGAGGGCCAAATTGATTGCCACTTTCTTAAAGTAGCTGTGTAAATCGGATGAAGCGCAGTTAGAAAATGCCAAGAGGTCTATTTTAGAAGCCGCACTTATTTTTACTAACAAGCCAGCAAAAAGAGGTGCAAGCACAACAACACCAGCCATATCCCCTATCCAAAAGGGCAGCATCGCATCTTTAATATCCGCCGCTGACATCTGATTAGTGAGAACAAGTGAACCAATGACAAGTTGCGTGGCAACTAACGACGAAATACAGCCGATAATTAAGAACGAGACGATTAATTGGGGTGTGGTGACGTCGGGTTTTCTCAATAGATGGCCGAGAACACTGGCTCCTGCATAGTAAGGAAGCATATGTGCAACGCCGAATAACACGCCGCCCCACATCATTTCTACGTTACTTAACGGCAGCGAGTAGTTATGACCATTCCAGACGGTAATCGCAATGGCGGCCACCATAATAGGAACTACCGCGCGCCAACCTAAAACTAAGAAGCATGCAAGGGTGTAGCCTGCCGCAGGAAACCAAACACTGGCGTGTTCAGTGTATTCAACAATGCGTCCAATTTGCCATATGGCAATCCAAGACAAGATAATAAATACATCTTGATACAAGCCAGACAGTGGCTTAAACGGCCAAAAAGAACGACCTGTCTCGGCATGTTCATGAACATTCGAGGTTGGCTTATCTACCTTGGACGCTTGTTGCGACCTTGACTTCGAGATAGCAGGTTTTTCCATGAGGACACAAAAACTACGACTTCAGTTTTCAGTGTATAACGAGTGAGCGTTAAAATCTATACGCCCTAAGTGCGGCTCTCTAGACCTTTAAGAATGCGGCTTACTCAAAGGTTAACATCCCGCAAAAGAATGAGTAGTAAAGGTCTGTATTTTCGAGATAAATAGCGCCTAGACAAATTGAATAAGCTCTTCTAATGAATCAAGCTGAACGTGTGGAAGTACTGAAACGGGTTCTAATTTCAACTGCATTGGACGATTACATGCAAACCATGCCGACTGATAGCCTGCATTAATGGCACCGAACACGTCTTTAATAATATTATCGCCCACATGTAAAATGTGCGACGGCGTTACCTTTACCAGTGAGGCCGCTTCATCAAACATGTTTTGAGCAGGCTTCATGGGCCGTTCCACACTGGCGTGTAAGATCGCCGTGAAATAACGGTCTAACCCTACTTTTTGCGCGTTTACATTGCCGTTAGTAATACCAACGAGCGGTAAGTGCTGGCTAAGTTTATCGAGGGTGTGGTGCACATTACTGGCTAACGCAAAATCGCTTCTTGCGTCATAAAAACAATTAAAGCAGCCGTCTACAGCAGCACGTAATGCAGTGTCTTCTGTAGGGACTATTGATAACTGGTTTGCTGGCGTGCCAGATAGTGCAGCGCTTAATACAACGCGACGAAGCTGCCCCATATCAGAAGCCAACCGCGCGTCTTTGGCGATAGCCGCACGTTTAAGCTGTAGCCAATCAAGTGATGTTAGCTTAGCTGCCTGTTGGTGATGTTCAGCAATATGCGCTTGAAGGGCTTGCTCTGCGCGTCGAATAATAGGTTCATTATTGTAAAGGGTGTCATCGAGGTCGAAGGTCATAGCCTCGACACTATTGATAGACCTGAAAAACTGCATTGGGAAACCTTCTAGTAGCGTTATTTCTTATGTGCGCGAGGGTGAGCCGCGTCATAAACCTTAGCGAGATGCTGAAAATCCAGATGGGTATAAACTTGTGTCGTTGACAAGTTAGCATGACCTAATAGCTCTTGCACCGCACGCAAATCTCCGCTGGATTCTAATACGTGGGTAGCAAAGGAATGGCGCAGTTTGTGAGGGCTTACTTTTTGTGACAGAGACTGTTCGCTTGCCATTTTATCGAGGCGATTAGCGACTTGTCGATTGGATATGCGGGTTTTGCGCTTACTCACAAAGACCGCACTTTCGTAAGGTGATGCGTAGGCAGGGCGTACCTTTAACCACGCGTTAAGCGCTTTTTGTGCGTGTCGGCCTAACGGAAGTATTCGCTGTTTACTTCCTTTACCCATGACCTTCACCGTACCGTCCTTTAGACAGTCGGCCAAATTAAGCCCAGTCAGTTCGCTCAAGCGCAGTCCACAGCCATAGAGTAGCTCAAACATAGCCACATCACGTAACTGCATACCCTCATCGTCGTCACTGCTTCGGGGGGAGGCATTAAGAAGCTGCTGCATTTCATCTACGCTTAGTTGCTTAGGCAATGGCTTCCCTTGTTTCGGAGCTTGAATACCTTCTACAGGGTTGCTGAATAGTTGCTGATGATCGATAAGATATTGGCAGAAGGTTCTAAGTGCCGATAGGCGCAATGCTATACTGCGTGGGCTGTGCCCTGACATCTTTGCATCAGCCATTACCCGCTTTATGTCGCTTGGCGTTAGTCCCGACCACTCGTAAAGCCCAAGTAGCTTTGCAACTTCTGTGAGTTGGCGCTGATAATTTTTGATAGTGTGAAGAGATAACCCGCGTTCTACCTGTAGATGTAGCAGAAACTTATCTAGCCATTGCTGGCAAGGCTCGCTTATCAATGCGTCCGTAGACACTACACCTAATATCCCATCATTTCAGGCAAGATGATATTAAGCACTTGCTGAAGCTGTTGAAGTAACAAGGTGTCCATATCTGGAGTGAAGTGGCTGGCGTCACTGCTGCTAATACCTAAAATACCGAGTTCACGGTTGTCACCAAGCAGCATTAGCGCTACAGACTCCGCAGGGCTTTCTCCGAAAAGAAGCTGGCGTTCGTGCTGAGATAATCGACCAAAGAAAAAGTTGGTACTTTTAAAGCGTTTTTCAGTAAATAAACGTTGCTGTAGTTCGGGGATCGCGTGCGGACCTTTAAAGCTTTTAATGACCGCCGATGACAATTGTAAACGCTCTTGAAGCACATCTTCCAAAGTAAACTGAACTTCGGCAACACTTTCACAGCGCAGAAGCTGCACGTTTAAATCGGTGTAAACGCGATATATTTTTTCGTTTTGTTTAGCGATGCTCACCAGCTGATTGAGTTTAAAATTAAGCTGCCTAACTTTCTTTCGAAGCTGATCGCTTTGAATTTCTACTAGTGAAACACTGCCTTTCTGCTCGTGGGGAAGCTTAATTTTTTCAAGAAGGTCGGGGTGCTCGGCAAAGAACTCAGGGTTTTGTAACAAGAACGCGCGCACATCGGCACTCGACAATTCCGTTGTGTCGTTAAATGGCTCAATCAATTGCGTAGCGTTAGACTGCCCTGATAATTCGCTCATAGATTTATATGTCCGTCGTACACGTGCTCAGCAGGCCCTGTCATTTTTAACACGTTATCTGGGCCAGGCCAGCGTATACGTAAACTGCCTCCGGGTAAGTCTACCCGCACATCTTTTCCTAATTTACCCTGAATCTGGCCAATTGCAACCGCTGCACAAGCGCCGCTACCACAGGCCAAGGTCTCACCTGAACCTCGTTCAAATACGCGAAGTTTAATATGTGACTCATTGATTATTTGCATAAAGCCAACGTTTACGCCTTCAGGGAAGCGTTCGTGCTTTTCAACAAGCGGACCAATCTCGGCCACATTAGCAGTATCAACGTCGTCGACTTCCATCACGCAATGTGGGTTACCCATCGATGCCGAACCAATGAATAGCGTGCTCTCGCCGACTCGCAATATGTAGGTGTTTTCTTGCTTATTGGCTTTAAGTGGAATATTCGCAGGTTCGAATTCAGGTTTACCCATGTTCACAGTAACCTGACCATCTTTCTCAAGATACAGCACCATTTTTCCAGCTTTGGTGCTTACGACAATTTTGTTGCGATTAATGAGACCTTTTTGCTTAACAAAACGTGCGAAGCAGCGCGCGCCATTGCCACACTGTTCTACTTCCGAACCATCCGCGTTGAAGATACGATAGTGGAAGTCTTGTTCAGGATCGTAAGGCGGTTCCACCATCAACAGCTGGTCGAAGCCAATGCCGAAGTTTCGGTTAGCCAGTTGCTGAATTTTTTCTTTAGAGAAAAAGACGTTCTGAGTAACGTTATCAATAACCATGAAATCGTTACCCAAACCGTGCATTTTAGAAAATTGAACCTGCATTAAACGCGCATCTATCTTGTTAGTTTGTCTCTAGTTTACGGAAGTTTGTACTCACCTTGCCAGAGATCTTTTTGTTTTTCTCTTTCGCGAACCACAATTGCTTTGTCACCGTCTACCATAATCTCGGCTGGACGACAGCGACTGTTGTAGTTTGACGCCATAACAAAACCATAGGCACCGGCGCTGCGAACTGCAAGTAAGTCTGTTGGTTCAATAGCTAATTCACGATCTTTTCCTATAAAGTCACCAGTTTCACACACTGGGCCTACTACATCGTAAATACGTGGTGTTGCCGTAGTTTCTTCTTTTACAGGAATAATTTTTTGCCAAGCTGAGTAAAGTGCAGGGCGTAACAAGTCGTTCATTGCAGCGTCGACAATGGCGAAGCTTTTTTCTTCACCTTCTTTAATGAATTCAACTTCGGTAACTAAAATACCGGCGTTTGCTGCAATAGCGCGGCCTGGCTCAAGAATAAGCTTTAGGTTTTCACGGCCTACCATTTTTTCAGCCATGGCTTGTGCATAGGCTTTAGGATGAGGTGGTTGCTCGTTGTTATAAGTAACGCCAAGACCACCGCCCACATCTAAATGTTCAATGATAATGTTACGTTCAGCTAATTCATCAATAAGCAGAAGCAAGCGTTCTAAGGCGTCTACAAATGGGCCGATTTCTGTGAGCTGTGAGCCGATATGGCAGTCCATACCAACAACATTTAAATGAGGTAGCGATGCGGCCAATTCATAGGTAGCAAGCGCTCGCTCACGGGCAATACCGAATTTATTTGCCTTCAAACCTGTAGAAATATAAGGGTGAGTTTTGGCATCCACATCCGGGTTTATGCGCAGTGAAATAGGGGCTTTCACGCCCATTTCGCCCGCAACCTGGTTAATTCGATGAAGCTCTGGCTCTGATTCTACGTTGAAACACATGATGCCTTGTTGTAGCGCATAGCGAATTTCATCATGCTTTTTACCAACGCCTGAAAATACTACCTTACTTGCATCGCCGCCGGCCTCGATTACGCGAGCGAGTTCACCTGCTGAAACGATATCAAAGCCTGAACCTAATTTGGCTAGAACGCTTAATACACCGATGTTCGAATTCGCTTTTACCGCGTAACACACAAGGTGAGGATGCTCACCAATGGCATCATTAAATGCGTGCCAGTGACGTTCTAACGTTGCACGTGAATAGATGTAAACCGGCGTTCCATGCTGGGCTGCAATATCAGAAACAGCCACTTGTTCAGCATGAAGCTGACCTTGGCTGTAGGCGAAATAATCCACTAGTTCAGCTCTCCAGAAGTAGTTGCGGGTGAAGTGTTATTGGTGTCAGAGTCGGCGCCGGTTTCTGCATTTTCAGAAGACGCTGGTTCAGCAGACGTGTTTTGTGCAGGCGCCTCAGGAATGTAGAGCGCCCCTTTGTAACCACAGCCACATAATGCTGTGAGTGTTAGCAAGAAAACAACTGACTTTTTAAGCACGAAAAATCCCGCGAAGAATACGACAAATGCCGCTATCATCGCATTGCGGCGTTAAATTGCAAGAGCCAATAATCGTTCTTGTGTTTTATCGCCATATCGAACGTTTTTCCAAAGCGCATCGCACAGGCTTTGCGTATCAGAAAAGTCTTTGTTTTTAAGCCAATCGATAAGAATGTTGGGGTTGTCTGGAAAGGCAATTGCTTCGTTGTCGGGAGCTTCTAGCCACTCTTCAACAATGTCGGTATCAAGTTGAAACAGGGTGTGGCATAAATCCAATTTATTTAATGTAAGCACATTCGATAGTTGCTCAAACTGGCCGTGTAAAGGTTTTATAAGCAGCTTCTTGCCCAGTTGAAGTGCCTCACTCGATAGCTCAAACCCCCCATTGGCGATTACGCCACTGGCGTGCTGTAGGGCTTTTTGAAAGTGCTTCTTAGATGTAGGGTGCCAATGAATATGTCCCACTTCTTTCGCTTCATCGATGTTCGGGTGAAAGCATTCGAAAACCTGATCGCTTAGCGGTTCCAACATTTGTTGAACATCTTCAATATCTTCAAAAGGTAAGTAAACCAGAACGTGACCATTTCCCGAAGACACAATCGGCTTTTCTGCAACGAATGGCGGAATAATCGGTTGATTGAAGTGATACCAGTGCACACCTAGTAGAATCTCTGTTGGCGCAAACACTTTCATTAGCAAGGAATCGAAAATCGTGTTGCCACTTTTAGGGACGTCGTAGGCAAATGCAGCCTGATGGCTAATCGAAATAGATGGTAGACCTTGTTGTTTAGCTGCCCACGCCGTGACGGGCTCAAAGTCATTGACCAGCAAATCGTAGTTGCTGGTATCAAAGGCTTTCACGTCTTTAATAAACTGGCTTACATTTGCATCTTTAACGGTCGCCCATTTATCAACCCGGCCTCCTTTGGTGATAAAGCTCAGGCCAGTAAAGGTTCGGTATTCTCCGAATATTTCCATGTCGAAATACTTCTCAGGGGGACGACCGGTAAATACAAAGTCAACGTTAATGTCATCGCGCTGTGCCAGAGCTGCAGCCATTATTCGTGCACGGGCGATGTGTCCGTTACCAGTGCCTTGCACACCATACAATAATCTCATGCTACCCCAGAATAGAAATGCTCAACGTTGCTATTGTAACGCCTAAAAGTGTCCCTGCGATCACGTCTGACGGGTAATGAACACCCAGTAACACACGTGAAAGACCAATTAACGCGGCCCAGCTGTAAGCCAATACCGCAAACGACGGATAATAATGAGCCACTATGCTCGCCATCAATGTGGCTGCTGCCGTGTGGCCTGAAGGAAGAGAGAATTTATCAGAAGGCGTGACATGTGCTGTTAAATTCATTAGAAAATCGCAAGGGCGAGGGCGCTTGAACATTTTCTTAAGCAGCACATAAATGGGTAATTCCAGCGCATAAGCCATCAGCGCTGTGTAGAGGAAAAGCTCACCGTGTTCAGGCTCAAATGCCCAAAGCAGCGCACCGATAACAAGGTACAGGTAACCATCGCCGGTTTTCGACAGCCAGATAATACTTCTGCAGTCTCTTTTTTGCGTCAGTTTGTACAGGCGATAAAACAAGTCAGTATCGTATTTGGTCAAGGATTTAATCAACATCGCCTTGTCCCCTATCGGTTAATTACTGCACAGGCTAAAGTTCATCTGTGACCAGTGGGTGACGAAAAAAAGAAACTTTTTTGACAGCGAGCCTCGCTTTTACTTTTTCTTTTGTCCTGGCGAACAGATATTGGGAATGGCTGTAAAAGACAAAAAGCTAAGCAAAATATGTGCTCATTTTGGGGAGGGGAGAGCAAGTATTGATGAGTTTTAAAAAAAGTAGAAAATTCGACGAAAGGCGTTAAATCAAACGTTTGCATTGCCACATTTAATGCTATGCTAGTTTTAGAAGCGTAAGCAGCGCTTTGTTTTCACTTAATTTTAGTCTTCTCAATTTTAGTAAGGCAGAACGATGGAATACAACACATCTGAATTATGCGATTTGTTTGCTGATAGCGTAGACGTGGTAGATCCAATTTTCGCGAGCTTTGGTGGCCGGTATTCTTTCGGTGGTGAAATTACCACAATTAAATGCTTTGAAGACAGAGGCCTTATCGACCGAGTACTTGCTCAGCCCGGCGCTGGAAAAGTACTGCTTATTGATGGCGGTGGTTCTAGCCGTCGTGCACTGTTCGATGCATCCTCTGCTCAAGTTGCAATCGACAACGATTGGGAAGGGGTTGTGATATACGGCAGCGTGCGAGAAGTAGATAGCCTTGCCGAATTAGATATCGGTGTTTTGGCGGTAGCCGCCATTCCAGTAAATGCTGAGTGTGAAAGTATTGGTGAGGTAGACGTGCCCGTTAACTTTGGTGGCGTTACGTTTTTACCAGAAGATCATTTGTATGCTGATAGCACGGGCGTTATTCTCTCTCCTGAGCCGTTAGATTTAGACTAAACCTTTTGGGTTAGCCAAACGCTACTGGTAGCGAAATAAATGATTAATTAAAAAGAAAACGGAGGCCAAAAGCCTCCATTTTTTATCTTTTACTGCGCCAGCCAGGTTGAAGCGAGACTATTTATTCGCTTCTTCGAACACGCTGTTCAAATACATGGCAATGCGAATTCCCGCCATCTGCAAACGCTTTTTAGCAGTAGGCAGGTGGTTGTATAAGTAGTCATAGCTCATATTGTTTGCGTCATCAGGATAAATGGTATCGCGAATAGCGGTGCTTTCTTCAATCCACACCATAGGGTCGGTGGTGGCCCAACTGCGAATATCCTTAGCCGTAATAGCTTTTGTTAACCAAGACGTCCACTCCGAATAAGACAGGTCGCGCTGATCTAGCATTTGCGAGTCCCACACGCGATGTAAGTTAGAGTCTTGCCAGAAGAAGCGCACTTTTACATCGTTACCGCCACGATCAGTTCCGTTTCCGGCATGAAGCGGCTGATGAAGGTCGCCAATAATATGCACAATGAACTGAAGGGCCAGACGCTTTTCTTCAATGGTGGCGGTGTCGCTTTTTAACGTTTCAGTAAACTGCTTTAACGCGGTAACCGCATCACCTTGCTTTGGTGCGCCAACTTCTTCGTAGGTCTTTCCTTCAGGTACAGATACATAGTGCCAAGGGCTAGCGGTTTTCTGCCAAAATTCGCTGGGGTCAGAACGCATTTCGTCAGCGTGAGTTGAGGCTTCAGCCAACGAACCGTGTGGTAATAACTCCATTAGTGCAGCTTGTGAAAGAGGGCTAAGATATTGCTCGGCAATAGCGCCAGTCACTCGGTGACCGGTTTGCCCCCATCCGAAAGCGGGTGATGAAATACACAATGTAAATAGCGTGCTCAGCGCAACTGCGCAAATCCTGTTTGCAAACGCGAACATGGTTAATCCTCAGAATGTTTGGAAGACTGGTAGCCCCATCTTGCGACAAGAGACTGCTCAATACCTAGGTGGTCTAGTATGCGCGCCACCACAAAATCTACCAAGTCATCGATAGTTTTAGGATTGTGATAAAAGCCAGGCGCTGCAGGCATAATAGTAGCACCCATTTGCGAAAGCTTGAGCATATTTTCTAGATGAATAGAAGAAAGTGGCATTTCACGAGGCACCAAAATAAGTTGTCCACGCTCTTTTAGAACGACATCAGCTGCGCGCTCAATAAGGTTGTCGCTAGCGCCAATGCTAATGGCCGAAAGCGTACCTGTAGAACACGGGCAAACCACCATTTTTGCGGGGGCCGCTGAGCCTGAAGCTACCGGTGAAAACCACTCTTCTTTTCCAAATACCTTGATTTGGTCAGGTTTTGCATTGCAATGCTCGGTAAAGAACGCAGCTGCATCTTCGGGACGCCCGGGTATCTTGACGTTCTCTTCGGTGGCAAACACCACTTTGGCAGCGGAAGAGATTAATACATACACTTGGTAATCGGCGTTAACTAGCGATTTCAATAGTGTAAGCGCATAAGGCGCGCCAGATGCGCCTGTGATAGCAAGCGTGACTTGCTTGTCATGTTTCATTGTATAGCCTCTGTAGATGACAAGCATAATGCGCTTGTCTATCGGGTAACACTTCGTTTTATTCTGTCTATTTACAATTTGGACTTCATTTTTAGGGCGTCGAGTATTCGGCCATGAATGCCTTCAAAACCGCCGTTACTCATTACAAGAATATGATCGCCCGGTTGTGCTACGTTGCAAACGCCTTGAACGATCTTCTCTACATCTCTGAAGCAGTGCGTAGGCGCGTTGCTGTGCGCTACCGAATCGACTAACGACCAGTCCATGCCTTCAGGTTCATAAAGGTAAACCTCATCGGCTTTCTGCCATGAGTTTGCCAGCGTATCTTTGTGCACACCCATTTTCATCGTGTTAGAGCGCGGCTCTAGCACAGCCAAAATACGGGCATTACCCACTTTCTTGCGCAGTCCATCAAGTGTAGTCGCAATTGCAGTAGGGTGGTGTGCAAAGTCGTCATAAAGGGTGATGTTGTTTACTTCACCCTTTACTTCCATGCGACGCTTAACATTCTTAAAAAATGATAAGGCGTCTATGGCATCAGGTAAGGTAACACCTGCATGGTGGGCGGCAGCTATGGCCATTAAAGCATTGTCCACATTGTGTTGACCAACCAAAGCCCAGGTTACCGTTCCAGCTATAACGCCGTTATGTAATACATTGAATTCACTGCCGTCTTTCTTTAACAGTTCCGCATGCCACTCTTTGCCCAACGATTGGCGAGAAGACCAGCAACCTTTCTTGAGCATATCCTCAATTGTGGGCGTATTGTTAGGTGTAAGAATAAGCCCGTTTTCTGGCACCATGCGAACCAAATGGTGGAACTGGGTTTGAATAGCCCCAAGGTCAGCAAAAATATCTGCATGGTCAAACTCAAGGTTGTTAATTACCAAGGTTTTTGGACGATAGTGTACGAACTTAGAACGCTTATCGAAAAATGCGCTGTCGTATTCGTCAGCTTCAATGACAAAAAAGGGGCTTTCACCCACGCGAGCCGATACGCCAAAGTTCTCTGGAACGCCGCCAATTAAATAACCAGGGTTAAGACCAGCGTGTTCTAAAATCCACGCGACCATACTGCTGGTGGTTGTTTTACCGTGGGTACCTGATAACCCAATTACCCAACGATCTTTTAGTAAGTTATCAAGCAACCATTGTGGGCCACTGGTATAAGGAAGATTTCTATTTAACACGTATTCGACGGCGGGGTTACCGCGCGACATCGCGTTACCAATCACTACCATATCTGGCGCTGGATCAAACTGGCTTTCGCAATAACCTTCGGTCAACTCAATGCCTAATGCTTCAAGCTGGGTGCTCATGGGCGGATAAACGTTTTTATCAGACCCTGTTACTTTGTGGCCGAGTGATTTAGCAATAGCGGCGATGCCGCCCATAAAACTTCCACAAATGCCTAAAATATGTACATGCATAGCGCATTCTCAATGAATTATCATGTTATTGGGGTACTGTATCAGAACCCCGTGGCCTATAGATAATTCAATTTAAATCATTCAATAAATGCCTTAAGCCGTTGTAATACGCTAAACACCTAAGAATCTATGATGTGCAAACTGGTATGGTGTGTGTATGACATTTTACGGGCGTGTTCCACTTACCCAAGAACACGGTTACAATCTAACCACAGGTTTAAAACCTGTGTGTGCTTCAGACAAACGCCGGTAAGGAAAGCTGAGCGACTGGTAGCACAACACCCTACACACGAAAAAAAGGCTTACATTCAATGAAACGTTTAAATTCCCAATTGCAACAAGACGGTGCACCGCTTGAGTTAATTTTACTCATTCGTACACTGCTAGCGGGCTGTAAAGAAATTTCTTTCCGCGTGAGTCAAGGCGCACTTGCTGGCGTGCTCGGTTCAACCCTTTCAGAAAACGTACAGGGCGAAACACAGAAAAAGCTCGACGTTATCTCTAACCACATTTTAAAAGACACGCTAAGGGAATCTGGCTACGTAAAAGCCATTTCTTCTGAAGAAGAAGATGACGTTGTGCCGTGTAATCCAGACGGTAATTACTTAGTAAGCTTCGACCCGCTAGATGGGTCGTCAAACACTGAAATTAACAGCCTAATCGGTACTATTTTCTCTATTACCCATGCGCCTCAGTGGATGAAACCAGATGATCCGTCTGCTTTCTTACAGCCTGGAACGCAGATGGTAGCTGCAGGCTATGTGCTGTATGGCCCGTCTACTATGCTGGCGTTGACGACGGGTCGCGGCACGCACATTTATACGCTTGATAAAACCCACGGTGGTTTCCTGCTTACTCACCCTAATATTCAAGTACCTGAGCAAACGTCAGAGTTTTCGATTAATGCGTCGAACCAGCGTCATTGGGAACCTGCAATGCAGGCATACATTGCCGACCTTCTAGCAGGTAAAGATGGCCCTAGAGGCAAAAACTTTAATATGCGCTGGGTAGCGGCAATGGTGGGTGATATTCATCGTTTGCTTTGTCGCGGTGGCATCTTTATGTATCCATTCGATAACAGGGACCCGTCTAAGCCAGGTAAATTACGCTTGCTTTACGAAGCTAACCCGATGGCATTCTTAATGGAGCAAGCAGGTGGAAAAGCAGAAACAGGCACTGGCCGAATTCTGGAAGTTATGCCTGAAGAAATTCATCAACGTGTACCGTGCATTATCGGCTCTAAAGAAGAAGTTGAGATGTGCTTGAGCTACAACGACAACGCGAAATAGCGAAAAAGCAGCAAAATTTAACGAAAAATAAAGAGATTAGTACGACATGGGTCGTAAAGCGTTTTTATTTTGCTGCTGTCACCGTATACTTAACCCAAAATTTCTTATACATCATTGAAAGGACCAAAGAATGAGCTTGAGTGCTATTTCTGCTGGTAAAAACGTACCAGACGAAGTAAATGTGATCATCGAAATTCCAGCACACGCTGACCCGGTGAAGTACGAAGTAGACAAAGACACAGGTGCACTATTTGTTGACCGTTTCATGGCAACTTGCATGCACTACCCAACAAACTACGGTTACGTGAACAACACGTTGTCTGAAGATGGCGACCCAGTTGACGTTCTAGTAATGACTCCGTTCCCACTACTTGCAGGTTCTGTCATTAAGTGTCGTCCAGTTGGCGTACTAAACATGACTGACGAGTCTGGTAAAGACGCAAAAGTACTAGCGGTACCAGTGGACAAGCTTTCTACTATCTATCGTGACGTTAAAGAAATTGCAGACGTACCTCCGCTTCTTCTTAAGCAAATTGAGCACTTCTTCGAGCACTATAAAGATCTTGAAGAAGGCAAATGGGTGAAGATTGACGGTTGGGCAGACGCTGCCGCTGCAAAAGAAGAAATTACCGCAAGCATCGCGCGTTTCGAAGCAGAATAATTCACGCTGCTTTAAATTGATGATACAAAGGGCTGGTGTAATACCAGCCCTTTTTGTATGTGGCTAAAAAGTGAAGATTGAAAACGACAAGCAAAAGCCGATACAAAAAGGCGAACAAAATACTCAACGATAGAGAGCAGTATGATCCACCATAAATTATCCATGACTTCATTGTTTGCTGTAATAATGATGGTTGTAACTTTCAACGCACTGGCAGATGAAACTCCTACTGAAGTATATTGGGAAGACCTAGTGCCTGAGGGCTTTAATGAGCTCGCGCCACCTTCAGTTCAACACAATGGCGAGATGAGTCAGCTTCAGCCAGACGCACCCGTTGTCGATACCTTTGATGGTAAACGGGTGAAAATCCCGGGTTTTGTTGTGCCGCTAGAAGGTACGGCAGAGCTAACCACTGAGTTCTTACTTGTTCCATATTTCGGAGCCTGTATTCACGTACCACCGCCGCCGTCTAATCAAATTGTTTACGTAAAATTTGAAGAAGGTGTGCGCATAGATAATATTTACGATGCAATTTGGGTAACCGGCGAACTGTCGACTGACGGTTGGAAAGGCGACATTGCGTCTGTAGGTTACCGTTTGAAAGGCGAAGCCGTAGAAGGGTTTTAAGCATAAAACGTTTAAAAAGGATATCAGGTGTTTACAGGATTATCAGCGTTTCCCATTACTCCATTCAAACAAGAAGCTATTGATTACAAAGCATTTAAAGGGCTTGTTGAGAATTTGGCTTCGGCGAATGTAGATTCAATTTGCGCGATAGGCTCTACTGGGCTGTATCCTTATCTAACGCGAGGGGAAAAGTACGACGTAGCCAAGCTCGCCGTTGACCATGCAAATGGCATTCCTGTTATGGCAGGCGTTGGGGCGCTTCGTACCTATGACGTGCTAAAAAACGTTGAAGCTGTGCAGCAAGCAGGTGTTAATGCTGTGCTGTTAGCACCCGTTTCCTATCAAGTGCTTAACGAAGAAGAAGTGTTTGGCCTCTATGAGGCAGTGAGTCACGAGGTATATGTGCCTATCTGCGTTTACGAAAATCCTCGTGTGACTAATTTTACCTTCAGCGATGATTTATACCGCCGTATTGGAAAATTACCGAATATCGGAGCGATTAAAATACCCGGAACTCCATTTGCCAAAAGCGCAATGGATAATAGTTCTAACAAGGATATCTCCCCCTCTGGAGCAAGCAATAGCGAAGGCGCTCGCCGATTAGCATCATTACGAGAGATAGTGCCTGCACACATTGCTATAGGCGTGAGTGGTGATAGTTTTGGCGCAGCAGGAATGAGTGAAGGTTGTGACCTTTGGCTTTCCGTTATAGGGGGAATATTCCCGCGAACCGTAATGCGTATTATCGACGCCGCTCAGTCTGGTAATGCTGTTGATGCACAGGCTCAGTCACAAGCGTTAAGCGGAATATGGAGCATGTTTGCGCGCAATGGCGGCGGCTTGCGTGTGGTTGCAGCCGCGGCAGAAATTTTGGGCTATTGTGAAACGCCTAGCTTACCTGCACCCTTCTTACCTATCGACAAAAATGAGTACAGCGAGCTAGAGCACATCATCACGAAGTTATCGTTAAGCTAGCCCTGCGTATAAATCTGTTCAGCGCGGTTAAACAGAAGCCAAGACGTTAAAATGTACTTGTCGTTACTTTTTGGAATTTGGCCGCGATGCGTGTGAGTAAAATAGGCAGGCGCAATCACCATTCTGCCTGCTTTAGGCTTAACCGCACGGTTTTGATAATAAAACTCCGTCTCGCCGCCTTCTTCCACATCGTTTAAGTAGTACATAAACAGCAATACGCGGTGCAGTGCGTCGTTATGTTGAAGCTGTGGATAGACCTCTGAATGCCAGTACGGGTAGCCACCATTGCCCGCGGTGTAGCGCTGTGCATTTACATCGCCGACCCGAAACAGGTAATTCACCAAATTCGCCAAATTGGGTTTGCCCACTTCATCAAAATTTTCACCTGTTACTTTTACCGGTTCACCAGTTTTGGGATGGCGTACGGTCAAGCCAATAGGCCCAACAAGCGCAAAGTAGTACTTTTCAATGTAGGAGACCAGCTGCTGCCCGGTGTGCTGCATCACTTGTTGAAATAAGTCTTTAAATTCCGGGTTGCGACTTATCGATACATCCATGCTGCGCTTTTTATCTAAGTCGACGCCACCACCGGTGCGGCCTTGAGACAAATTAGGGCTGCTTTCAAAGCGTTCCATGAGTTGTTTGCACAGCTCTGGTGGTAACACATCATCAATAACTTCAATTAAATCGCTCATGGAGACCTCGTACTGCGCTTTATTACTGAGTTGGTACTTCTTTAAAGTGAGACTGTAGTTCTGATTTCACTTTATCCGGGATAGGCGCAGAGCGCTGTGTTTTATAGTCAAAATGTACCATGGTGGTGATGCCTGTTGAGCACAGCTTATCGTCTTGCCATAACTCTTGAAACACGTCGAATGCACTGTTGCCTAGCCGGCTAACGTAGGTTTTAACCGTCACAGGTTTGCCATAAAAAATTTGAGCTAAAAAATCGACTTTGTAGCTGGCTAAAATTAACGGCCAATTTTGTAAGTCTAGTTCAGGGGTAAACATTCTGAAAATAGGCTCTCTGGCTGCTTCAAACCAAGCGACTAATGCTGTGTTACTTACATGCTGTAAGGCATCTGTTTCACAAAAACGTACGTCGAATGACGTAACTAATGGTACTGAATGGCTCATATTTTTTAGTAGGGTTCGTTGTTTATTTAGCTTTCACTCTAGCATTATGCCGCAGCTATTTCAGTCATTTATCAAACAGTAATTGATCCGGTTGGAAAACATTTTTAACACCTAACCAAAACATACACATTCAAAAATAAGTTGATTTGTGCAAAATTTTGCGCAAATATTTGCATAAATGAGTTTGAAGAAAAATCACAAGGTGCCTATTTATGATCAGAAGTCCTCAGTTTGGCGCGATACTGTTGCGTGCTAGCGAGCTTATTGCAACTCAAGGCCAAGAGGTATTTGAAGCACTTAATATTAGTTTGCCTGCAAATCGTATTTCTCTGGTACTGGCGATTCATACTCAAGGGCCTCTTTCGTCAACTGAGCTAGCAAGTCACATTGGTCTTTCACGTCAACTTATTGAAAGTCGGTTGAAGCAAAGTGTTGCAGACGGCTTTTTTGTTTCTGTGCCCGATGAACGAGACTCGCGAAAGCGCGTGTACGATGTTGCGCCTAAAGCAAAGGCCGAGGCGGCGCAGATAGTGACGATAATGCAAGAATTTGAAGACGTATATGATGCCCTTTGGGAAGAGATAGAGGTCAATCTTGAAGCCTCTCTCAAAAGCATGGAGCTGGCGCTAAAAAAACAATCGCTTCTTACGCGCTTAAATGAACAATTTCCTCATCATTCCAATTCATAATAGGGAGCATTATGATTTATCGAATTATTTTATTGTTGTCACTACTTCTTCCGCTAAGCAGCTGCGCACAAAGCCAGGGTTTCAATACGAAAGAAAGCTGGCAAGCCTTTGTTCAAACTGTTGAAGATAACTATGCATACTTAGATACGGCACCTACCGACTGGGAAGCTTTAAAAGCGTATTACCAACCCCTTGCAATAAACGCGACAACGCAAGAGGAGTTTGTCGACGTATTGCAGGTGGTGAAGCAGTTTTTTATCGACCCGCATTTTAACGTATCACCGCTCAACGAAGCGGACTACAGCGTCACGCCAACGGGGTCTGATATTTGGGTGGAAAAGCAAGGCGATGACTTTGTTATAACACGCATTAAAGCGGGCAGTGCTGCTGCCAATAGCCAGTTAGCCTTAGGTGACATGATTGTAGGTATTGACGGCGAGTCTACAGAAGCCGCAATACAACGCGTTTTTGGAAACACATCGCTACCGCTTACTGACGCACATAAAACGTGGGCGGTTAATGTGGCTTTAGGTGGGCGTCGCAATCAAGAAAGACACATTGAAGCGGCGTCTGATTTTGATGATGCCAAACGCGTGCAATTAGCAGCTAGTTACGATGCTATTAATCTACTTCGAACAAAAGCTCCTCTGGTAGTTAAGCAGAAAGAGGGAATAGGGTACATCCGCTTTAATAATAATCTAGGTAATTCTGAAACCGTTCGTGCGTTCAAAGAAGCCCTTGAGTCACTTGAATCAACCCAAGGGTTGGTGATTGACCTGCGCAATACGCCGAGCGGGGGAAACACTGGCGTGGCTGAGCCTATTTTGGGGCACTTTGTAAATGCCAATACCGCATATCAAGGTTACAAAATTCAAAATGCGGGTAAACCCTACCAAGAAGCAGAGCTACACATGGCCCATGTTACCCCTTCATTACCTTATTACAGTAAGCCAGTAGTGGTACTCGTTGGTCATTGGACCGGCAGTATGGGAGAAGGTATGGCTATTGGCTTTGATGCCATTGGTGCAAAGGCGGTAATCGGCACACCCATGGCTGATTTGCTTGGCGGGATAAATCAATTTCAATTACCTGATTCGACCATAACTTTAGAGCTGGGTTTTGAACGTCTTTACCATGTGAACGGCTCATATCGAGAGGACTTTGTGCCCCAGGCGGTATCTTGGGACGGGCATACAGCCAGTGACTCAGAATTAAATGCTGCAATAGCTCTGTTAAAAGCAATATAGCTCAATTACATACAAAGCTAGAAAGCACTTTCGTATTTACTTACAATCCGCTTCTAACTTTTTGAGCGAACATACTATGACTGCGATTGGGATTGACTACGGTACATCAAATTCTGAGGTTGTGTATTTTGATGGAACGGCCCATCAGCACATCAAACTCGACCCGTTAGATAAGAAGGGCAATAAAATCCGTTCTTCGGTGTTCATCTATTTTGAAGATGAACTGCCGCCGCCTCCTGATGCCATGGTCGAAGCGAAAGTGGCGCAGTTACAGCGCGTTATCAGTGAGCAAATAGATAAGGCGAAGGACGGCTATTATTCGGCAAAAGATCCAAAAGAACAGGCGATGTATAGCGACCGTATCGACTCGCTGCGCGGTGATTTGCACAACAAGCCTGCATTACAGCGTAAAGCTATTGCACAATTGATGCATGCCATGTCGCTAGACGAAATCCCTTTGCTGCGCTTAGTAGAGCACGGCAAGTTTGCGTTTGGTGAAGAAGGGTTTAGGCGCTTTCTTAAAATGCCTGATAAAGGCCGTCTAATTTATTCACCTAAGAACTTTCTAGGCGCCTCGCTAGACGGTGACCAAAAACAAGCATTCATCGGTATTATTGCTAAGCAGTTGGCGTACTTTAAACAGTGTGCAGAGCAGCAGCTAGGCAAGGTTGTTAATAATGCGGTAATTGGCCGTCCAGTTAAGTTTCACGGTACCCGTGGTGAAGAAGGGAACGCGCAGGCCATTCAAATAATGACTGAAGCGGCGACGAAAGCTGGGTTTTCAGGGGTTAACTTCTTAGATGAACCCATAGCAGCGGCGTATAAAATTGAGCAAACCCTACCAAGGGATACCACTACGCTGATTGTCGATATTGGTGGGGGTACCACGGATATTTGCTGTATTAAGCTTTCTCCCGAGCGTTCCAATCAGCTTGATCGCAAAGAGGATGTTCTGTCGGTAACAGGCAGGCGTTTAGGCGGCATGGATTGCGACAAAAGCTTGGTGCTAAAGGCTATTGCCCCAGAAATGGGAATGGGCCTTAAGATGATTAACGGGCTTCCTGTTCCTCCTACGTACTTCTCTGATATGTGCGCGGTTGATAACATTCCTGCACTCACCCGCTTTTTCTCTGACGATTACGGGTTAGATATTTCTCAAACCATGTCTGTGATTAAAGAGCCAGCCCAATTAGAACGCTTGCTTATTGTTCAGGAGAACAAGTTGTCTGCCCGCGTGGTGAACTCGGCTCGATTAGCCAAGGAACTACTGTCGAGTAAGCAGAACATTACCTTGCCGCTGCACTATATCGAAGATGATTTTGACGTGGAGATTTCGCAAGACTCGCTCAAAAAGGCATTAAAACCTTGGCTTGATAAAGTGAAAGCGCTAGTGGTGGAATGCTTGGAAAATAGCAGTGAAAAGCCAGAAGTGGTGATGATCACAGGTGGTATGAGTTTATCGCCAATCGTGGTTGATGCGCTATATGAAAACCTACTTACCGGTTTACCTCGATTAGAGAATGACGCTTTCAACTCGGTGTGCGAAGGATTAGCTATTCAAGCGGCGAAGCACGCTTAACCTTTTCTATTCTTTTTTCGATATGAAAAACACTAAGCCTTAGCGTAGTAGCGTTTACTGCGCTAAGGCTTTTTTGATCAGTGCTTAAGGATATTGTGATCTTTTAGATAAATCGCGATGGCCTCAGGCGACTCGAAGGCTTTTAACAGCATTTCTTGTGCGCGTGCTTTCACATCATTGTCTTCTGATGATGACAGTAGGTGATACCATGTTTTCACTAAGGCTAATGGCGGCGTTTGGTTCATTAGTTGTCGCTCCAGCAATTCTTACTGCAAAAATACACAAAAATCATCGTAACGTATGATTTGCCAATACAAGCTCTGACCAGCAAGGAAAAACGTGTAAATAAACGTCAACGCGCACTTCTTACAAGTTGCTGTGTAAATTACACAGCAACAAAATAGAAAACGAGTGCGCTTTACGCTAACGGATTTACCTCGTTACCGGCTCAAGCTTGTGTGAGCATGGGTTTCAGGAATCGACCTGTATGTGAAACTTCTTGTTGTGCCACATGCTCAGGTGTTCCCTCTGCAATAATCTGGCCACCTCCGGATCCACCTTCCGGTCCAAGGTCAACTATCCAGTCTGCGGTTTTAATCACATCTAGATTATGCTCAATAACCACAACGGTATTACCGTGATCGCGTAGTCTGTGAAGAACGGCTAATAACTGTTTAATATCGTGGAAGTGCAACCCGGTGGTTGGCTCATCCAAAATATAAAGCGTCTGCCCAGTGTCTCTTTTTGACAACTCTTTTGCTAATTTTACGCGCTGCGCTTCACCACCTGATAACGTAGTGGCTGCTTGGCCTAGTCGAATGTATGACAAGCCTACGTCCATGAGGGTCTGCAATTTACGTGAAATAGCCGGAATAGCATCGAAGAACTGACGGGCATCTTCCACCGTCATTTCCAACACTTCGTGAATGTTCTTATCTTTGTACTTTATCTCAAGAGTTTCACGGTTATAGCGTTTGCCCTGACACACGTCACAAGGCACATACACGTCTGGCAAAAAGTGCATTTCCACTTTAATTACACCGTCACCCTGACACGCCTCACAGCGACCGCCTTTCACGTTAAAGCTAAAGCGGCCAGGCTTGTAACCCCGTGAACGCGACTCTTGTGTGCCAGCGAACATTTCACGAATTGGAGTGAAAATACCAGCGTAAGTCGCCGGATTAGAGCGCGGCGTTCTGCCGATAGGGCTTTGGTCAATATCAACCACTTTGTCGAGCTGGTCTAATCCGGTCATCGACTTATGTGGTGCCGGTTCAGACGTGGTCGCCTTGTTCAGCTCGCGTTGCGCAATTTTGTAGAAGGTGTCATTAATCAGCGTTGATTTACCCGAGCCCGATACACCCGTCACACAGGTCATTACACCGGTAGGTATACGTAAATCAACAGACTTCAAGTTGTTGCCGGTAGCGCCTAAAAGCTCTAGCCACTTGTCGTCTTTAACCGGTGTGCGTGTTGCAGGAATATCAATCTTCTCTCTACCAGATAAGTATTTTCCAGTAAGTGAGTGTTCACTGTTCTTAATATCTTCCAGCGAACCTTCGGCGATAATCTCACCGCCATGCACACCTGCACCTGGGCCAATATCTACAATGTAATCGGCTTCGCGAATGGCATCCTCGTCGTGCTCTACAACTAGAACAGTGTTACCCAGGTCACGCAAATGCGTAAGCGTACCAAGTAAGCGCTCATTATCCCGTTGGTGAAGTCCGATAGAGGGCTCATCCAGCACGTACATAACGCCCACTAAGCCTGCGCCAATTTGACTTGCCAGTCGAATACGCTGAGCTTCACCGCCCGATAGGGTATCGGCGCTGCGCGACATAGAAAGATAGTTAAGACCTACGTTTACCAAGAAGCGCAAGCGGTCCATGATTTCTTTCAAAATCTTTTCAGCTATCTGAGCACGTTGACCTTCAAGTTTCAGTGTCTCGAAGAAGCCGTACGCATCGGCAATCGACATGTCAGCAATGGCTGGCAGGTTGGTGTCTTGTATAAATACATTACGTGCTTCAACACGCAGACGGGTGCCGTTACAGCTACTGCAGTGCTGCTGGCTTAAA
Organism: Alteromonas sp. MmMcT2-5; assembly: GCF_022348315.1. Taxonomy (NCBI): domain Bacteria; kingdom Pseudomonadati; phylum Pseudomonadota; class Gammaproteobacteria; order Alteromonadales; family Alteromonadaceae; genus Alteromonas; species Alteromonas sp. MmMcT2-5. The sequence continues at coordinate 22,266 of NZ_JAKRFB010000057.1, forward strand.
TATTTTGCTAGCTCTTCACGCACCGAGTTCGACTCGGTCTCGCGATAGCGACGCTCCATATTTGGGATAATGCCCTCAAATGGATGCTTACGCTCCATTACGTCGCCGCGCTCATTTATGTACTTAAACGACAGCGACTTGCCTTTAGACCCGTAAAGCACAATGTCCTGGTGCTTTTTATCGAGCTCTTCAAATGGCGCGGTAAGGCTAAATTTATAATGGTCTGCTACTGCCTGTAGCATTTGAAAATAGTAATAGCTGCGCTTGTCCCATCCGCGAATAGCGCCGCCAGACAGACTCAATTCGGTATTGCCGACTACGCGTGCGGGGTCAAAGAACTGTCTTGTGCCTAAGCCGTCACAGGTAGGGCAGGCGCCCGCTGGGTTGTTAAATGAAAACAGGCGCGGCTCTAGTTCACTGATGCTGTAACCACAGTGTGGGCAGGCGAAATTAGCAGAAAACACAATTTCTTCTGCGTCTTTATCGTCCATATCAGCCACAACCGCGTTGCCGCCAGCAAGGCTGAGCGCCGTCTCGAATGATTCAGCCAAACGCAGCGCCATATCGTCGCGCACTTTAAAGCGGTCGACCACAACTTCGATGGTGTGTTTCTTGTGCAAATCGAGAGGCGGCGGATCGGATAGATCACACACTTCACCGTCGATTCGCGCGCGAATAAAGCCTTGAGCAGATAGGTTTTGCAGCGTCTTAACGTGCTCGCCTTTACGCTCTTTAACAATAGGTGCTAGCAGCATTAACTTACTGCCCTCGGGCATCGCTAACACTTTATCGACCATTTGGCTGACCGTTTGTGCATCTAGCGGCACATCGTGGTCTGGACAGCGTGGCGTGCCCACTCGCGCGAACATCAAACGCAGATAGTCGTATATTTCAGTGATGGTACCCACCGTTGAACGAGGGTTATGCGATGTTGATTTCTGCTCAATGGATATTGCTGGTGATAAACCCTCAATATGATCAACATCTGGTTTTTCCATCATAGATAGAAACTGACGAGCATAGGCAGACAAAGACTCAACGTAACGACGCTGGCCTTCTGCATAAAGCGTGTCGAATGCAAGAGACGATTTACCCGAGCCAGAAAGGCCGGTTATCACCACCAGTTTGTCTCGTGGCAGTGTTAAATCGATGTTTTTCAAGTTGTGGGTGCGAGCACCGCGAATTTCGATTTTATCCATTGAAGCCTAAATGAGAGAAAAAGAATCAGTATGCCATAGGTGTCAAGTAAAGTGATATGACATTCAAGTTATACTGTAAGCGGAGTAAGCAGATCACCTCACGGACATAAGCTTACGATTAGATCTCGCTTATCGACATTGCAAAGTGGTGATTTTATCCCCACTTTTAAACCCCTATTAAGGCAAAAAGGCTAAATCGACCCATTGAGCGGGAGAAAACGCCAATTGTATTAATCGAATTTAAGGTAAGTGGGCGCAAGAGCAATTTATGCTACACTTCGCGACCTTATTCTTGATGCTGCAGAAACAAGTGTTCTCTGCGCGCTTTTACGTTTTTTTGATTTTATTTATTGAGGGAAAAAGACGCTTTGAACGCTTTGGAATTACGCGCCGCGCTTGCACTCGCCTCCGTTTACGTATTACGCATGATGGGGCTGTTCATGGTTATGCCCGTGTTGGCTGTAGCCGCAATGGACTACCCGGATTACTCGCCGCTGTTGGTAGGGCTTGCCGTGGGTGGATATGGCCTAACCCAAGCTGCGCTGCAAATTCCTATGGGTATGATGTCTGACAAATGGGGGCGTAAACCCGTTATTTTGCTAGGGCTTGCTGTATTTGCATTAGGAAGCTTTGTCGCAGCAAACGCCGACAGTATGGCCATGATGATTGTTGGGCGTATTCTTCAAGGCGCTGGGGCAATTGCAGGAGCGATAATGGCGCTGGCTACGGATGTAAGCCGGGAAAGTCAGCGAGCCAAAGTGTTAGCTATCATAGGCATAGCCATTGGCTTTTCATTCTATTTAGCCGTTATTTTAGGACCTCTTATTGCGAACAGCTACGGGCTTGCTGGTGTGTTTGGTATTACTGGTATTCTGGCGATTCTTTGCATGCCGCTGGTTAAATGGGTAGTGCCAAACGGTGTGCAGCTGAGCAGTGGCGATACACTGCCACAAAAAGACCAGCTAAAGCGCTTAGTCTTCTCTTCTCAGTTATGGCGTTTAAATATCAGCGTGATGATTCTACATATGATGATAACGCTGTTGTTTGTTCAACTGCCCGTAACGCTACTGAATTTTGATATGACGCTAGATAGTCACTGGACGGTTTACTTACCCGTTTTAGGCGCGTCAATTGTAGGTCTAATTATCATGATGGGGGCAGCAAGAGGCCGTACGCCTAAATCGCTCCTTGTAACCGGCGTTGTATTAATGGGCGGCGCGTTTTTGGCGCTGAGTTTAGAGGACCATAGCTGGTGGTGGGTTACCGCGGCCGTAGTGCTTTTCTTTACCGGCTTTAATTATTTGGAAGCGAATTTCCCTGCATTGGTGTCGAGCATTGCGCCTGCGGGACAAAAAGGAACGGCCATGGGCCTCTACGCCAGTTTTCAATTTTTCGGTGCGTTTTTGGGCGGTGTAATTTCAGGTTTCGTCACCGATATTTGGTCGCAAGAGTTCGCTTATGGCATTGGTGCTGCTAGCACTCTGCTTTGGCTTTTTATTATTCTTGGTGTTAAAGAAGTGAGCCGGGTTAAGCGCGTAATGATGCATGGTGAATTTAACGGTTCAAATGTTTCCACTATCGAAGCTGAATTGATGTTAGTACCTGGTGTATTAGAAGTGACACTAAACAGTCAAAATAACGCGGTATACCTGAAAGTAGATCGCGATTTCGATGCGGTAAAAGCGCGAGACGTGTTGTCTGCATAGTTTCTTGTGCTTATATCGCCTCTAGTTCGCTTAGCGCATTACCGCAGTTGTGTAACAGTGAAGACTTTATACGTTTGGTGGCATCATCAATGGCGGTTTTCATTGCATCGATAGCAATCTGATTGCTCTCTTTTTCACTGACACTGGCGTTCACATTCATGCTTTGCCCTCTGAAGGTGGTGGCGGGTGAATACTCATCGGCATAGTCAGGTTTGTACTTAACATTAAGCACCACGGTGGCAACCATATTACTTCCTAAGCTTTTTATAAACGCGCGGTTTAGTACTACTTTCACGCTGTTGGCTGCTTCAATATCCGGGCTGACATTCATCGCTTCTAAGCTTTGCTGTAACAGTGAATAGAGCGTGTCTTCTGTTACATTACTGCTTCCAACGAGCAAGTCTTTACTCGACCGTATGTCGATTAGTTCTGCCAAGTTAATTGGACAAGCTTTCGCTTTAGACATGGTTAGCTGATAGTCTTTTCTCTGCGACGCAGGAATTAATGATGAGTCAAGCTCGGGTGGCGTAGACTCGCAGGCAATAAGTAAGGGTAGGGCACAGCAGGCAACAATAAGTCGAGCTGGTGATGTAGCGTAAGACATGGAAAATGTTCTACTTTTCATTAAATTATTTTTGTTTTATGCAGATAAATCATGCAAGTAATATTGTCTTTAGTATAAGAAAGTTTGTATCGCTAAGAAACAGAACAACTGTTGCAAACTGTTACAGCTTGTTTAGCATAGGTGTGGGACTGTTGATTTTGCTGAGCGAGTTTTTAATCAGCGACACAACCATTACACCTATGTAACCTGAATAAAAATTTCGCCATAACCATTCAACACGGACAGTTCTTTAATGATGAGCTTAAAAAACGCGGTAATTAGTGTAGTTGCAAGTGTGTCACTTATTGGGTGCGCAATTAACGTGTCCCCTTCGGCCTTCTTTTATCAAGACACTCAGCAAAAGCCCCTTGATACTACGAAGCTACACGCGGCAATTCAAAAAGACAAAACCTCAGCGGGCATAACCCGTGTTGAAATGAAAAATGACGCTGGGTTAACTTTGAGAGGCGTTGCTGTTTCTTACCCTGACCCTATTGTTAACATTGTTTTCTTTGCAGACAATCGTATGCCTGTAAGCGAAAACAACAGCGTTATTCATAGACTGGGTAAGTTGCCCGCTAATATATTGTGGCTCGATTATCAGGGAGTAGGAGCCAGTGATAAAGCGAAGGACTTAAGTATTAACGCTATTAAACAAGATGCGTTAACCCAGTTTGACTATGTAGCAAGTGCGTTTGACGCCTCAATTCCCACCATCGTTCACGGCCGAGGTATAGGCAGCTATTTCGCAAGCTATGTTGCTGCAAATAGAAAGATAGACGCTTTAGTATTAGACGGCGCTTTCAATAATATCTCTGATTTAATTGCCAACATGGTGCCAGGCTTCTCTAATTCATTCACAAACATGAAGCTTCACGATGAAGTTCATAGTATGCAAATAGCCCCAATCTTGCGTCACTATGAGGGACCGCTATGGCTGGTGGTGGGTGAGGAAGACAAAATAACGCCTTACCCGATTAGTCAGCAGCTATTAGAAGATGCATCAAGTAGCGAAAAGTATATTTCGGTCATTCCTGGTGCGACGCACAACGCAACGCTAAAAAGTGACTATGCCATACAAGAGTACAAGCAGTTTTTAGCAAGATTCACTCAGTAATAGAAACCTTACTCGTTGTGGATAAGTAGTGGAAAACCTTGTTGGTAAGTCTGTTAATAGCCATATAGAACAACAGATCACGATCTTTTCATTACTTTCTGGTCGGATCACGAAATGTCAGTTAAATCAAGCGCTGTAGAGCAACTGTGCTCGATCTTAATCTTTTTTGATCGTAAAGCTGTGCAGGATCAGGCAATTTTGCTCTTTGGGGATAAAAGTTCGAGGCAAAACGATCAAGCGGGTATTTTTGTCAATAGTTTCGTGTCATGAAATTTTTAGAACACAGTTGCTCAACTATACATCGAATTACGATTAATCATCCATCAAACTGGCTTGTATGTGATTAAATAAAATACCCGCCATAGGCGTAATGCCAGTCAGTTAAGCTGACTGGCATTTTTCTTTGTGGGGTATTTAGTCGGTCTTTTCCTCACTACTCTGGGGTAATACCTGTCAGGTCGTTTGT
>NZ_JAKRFB010000058.1:0-27048 GCF_022348315.1 Alteromonas sp. MmMcT2-5
CACTTTTTCGCGGAAGTGGTGGAATTGGTAGACACGCTGGATTTAGGTTCCAGTGCTTCACGGCGTGAGAGTTCAAGTCTCTCCTTCCGCACCATATTTAAAGCTCTCGCAGGGCTTTTCAAAAAGATATATCTGTCGGTGAGTGGCGCAGCTTGGTAGCGCACTTGTTTTGGGTACAAGGGGTCGCAGGTTCAAATCCTGTCTCACCGACCATTATCTTTCTCTCTTCTCTATTCATTGCTCAATAAATTCGCATAAATTCCGTCTTTTTCGCTATTTAGGCTATTAGTTTCGCTATTTGGTCAAAATGCGTTCAAATGGTTGTTACAAACTTGTGTTTGCCTCTCGACTCTTGTGGTATGCGGCTGTATACTACCGCGTCTTTTTTTAACCAGTACGTTTGTTTCAGGTTGGCTTTTTGACACAATTTCGTGTCCTAACTTTGATTTTATAAACGTCGAATAACGACCTCTACCCCGGAGTGATATGCAACTCTTGCATGACGGGAGAGGGGATTGAGAACAAAACGCCTGTAAAGGCGTATAGTTGAGGTAACATAATGCAAGTTTCAGTCGAGACGACCCAGGGTTTAGAACGCCGTCTTACTATCACCGTTCCAGCTGACACGGTTGATTCAGCAGTTAAGTCACGTCTACAGCAATTGGCGAAAACACAACGCATCAACGGCTTCCGTCCAGGTAAAGTTCCTGTAAACGTAATCAAAAAGCGTTTCGGCCAAGCTGTTCGCCAAGAAGTTGCTGGCGATGTTATGCAGCAAAACTTCTACCAAGCAGTGATTCAAGAAAAAATTCAGCCTGCTGGTATGCCGAAGTTTGAACTGACTAAAGACGAAGACGGTCAGGACCTAGAATTCACAGCATCTTTCGAAGTTTACCCAGAAGTAGAAGTGAAAGGTGTTAGCGATATCGAAATCGAAAAGCCAGTAGTAGAAATTACTGACGAAGATCTAGATAACATGATGGAAACACTTCAGAAGCAGCACGCAACTTGGAAAGAAGTTAAGCGTAAAGCGAAGAAAGACGACAAAGTTATCATCGACTTCGTTGGTTCTATCGACGGTGAAGAGTTTGAAGGTGGTAAAGCAGAAGACTTCGCTCTTGAGCTAGGTAAAGATCGCATGATCCCTGGTTTCGAAAAGCCACTTGTTGGCGCGAAAGCGGGTGAAGAAGTGACTATCGAAGTAACTTTCCCTGAAGACTACCACGCAGAAAACCTAAAAGGTAAAGATGCAGTTTTCCAAACTACCGTTAAGAAAGTAGAAGGCCTAAACCTTCCAAAAGTTGACGAAGAGTTTGCTAAACTATTCGGTGTTGAAGAAGGCGGAGTTGACGCGCTTAAAGCAGAAGTTCGTAAGAACATGCAGCGTGAACTAAATCAAACGCTAAAAGCGCAAGTTAAAGAAGACGTTATTGCTAAGCTAGTTGAAGCTAACGAGATTGATATTCCTCAAGCGCTTATCGATCAAGAAGTGAACGCACTTCGCGAGCAAGCTAAACAACGTTTCAGCCAACAAGGCGGTGGTCAGAACCTTCCAGACCTACCTGCTGAATTGTTTACTGACAACGCTAAACGTCGCGTATCTATTGGTCTTCTTCTAGGTGAAGTGATCAAGCAGAACGAACTTAAAGCAGACGAAGCTAAAGTTAACGAGATGATCGAAACTGCTGCTTCAGCGTATGAAGTTCCGCAAGAAGTTGTTGATTACTACAACAACAACCAAGAGCTTATGCAACAAATGCAGAACGTTGCACTAGAAGAACAAGCTATTGAGTGGGTTCTTGAGCAAGCAAAAGTTACCGAAGTAACTAAAGCTTTTGACGAGGTTATGAACAAACAGGCGTAATTTTTTACTGTCTGATTGACATTACTTGTCAGCAACTGCTTAAATGCTCGGAGCCTTCCGAGCATTTTTGTTTTTAACGCTAGATAATCAAGGTAGCTATGACTAATACCCCGTTTGACCCAATGAATGCACTTGTTCCTATGGTTGTTGAGCAAACCTCTAAAGGTGAGCGCTCATACGACATTTATTCTCGCCTATTGAAAGAAAACGTAATTTTCTTGGTAGGACAAGTTGAAGATCACATGGCCAACCTCATCGTTGCTCAAATGTTGTTCTTAGAAGCTGAAAACCCAGAGAAAGATATTTTCTTATACATTAACTCACCAGGCGGTTCGGTAACTGCTGGCATGGCAATTTACGATACGATGAAGTTTATCAAGCCAGACGTGAGTACAGTATGTATGGGCCAAGCTGCAAGCATGGGCGCATTTCTACTATCTGCAGGAGCAAAAGGTAAGCGCTACTGTCTACCTAACTCGCGCGTAATGATTCACCAACCGCTTGGTGGCTTCCAAGGTCAGGCATCTGATTTTGAAATACACGCGAAAGAAATTCTGTCTATTAAAGAGAAATTGAATCGCCTTATGGCGGACCATACTGGTCAAGACTATGAAAAAGTCGCGCGTGACACAGACCGTGATAACTTCTTGAGTGCAACTGAGGCAAAAGAATATGGCCTTGTTGACCAAGTTTTAGCAAATCGATCTGACGTAGCCGCAACTAAGTAGTATAGTTATAGTAGACCTGAGCCAGTGCATAGCACGTTTTGGTTTTCGGCTCAGGCAAGGCAGAGGCAAAAGTAATGAGTGATAAGCAAAGCGGTGACGGTGATAATAAGCTACTGTACTGTTCGTTTTGTGGCAAAAGCCAACACGAAGTAAGAAAGTTAATAGCAGGCCCGTCGGTATTCATTTGCGACGAGTGTGTTGAGTTATGTAACGATATCATTCGCGAAGAAATTAAGGAAATCGCGCCTAAGCAAAAGCAGGACGCTTTACCTAAACCAAGTGAAATTCATGCTCACCTAGACGATTACGTTATCGGGCAAGAACATGCAAAGAAGGTATTATCAGTAGCGGTATATAACCACTACAAGCGCTTGCGCAATGGCGACGTTCACGAAGGCGTAGAACTTGGCAAAAGTAATATTTTGCTAATAGGACCTACCGGTAGTGGTAAAACGCTGCTAGCGGAAACCCTAGCGCGCCTGCTTGATGTTCCGTTCACCATGGCTGACGCAACCACGCTAACTGAAGCTGGCTACGTGGGCGAAGACGTTGAGAACATCATCCAGAAGTTACTGCAGAAGTGCGACTACGACGTAGAGAAAGCGCAGCGCGGAATTGTTTACATCGATGAAATTGATAAGATTTCTCGTAAGTCAGACAACCCATCTATCACTCGTGACGTTTCGGGTGAAGGTGTACAGCAGGCGCTTCTAAAGCTGATTGAGGGTACGGTTGCGTCTGTTCCTCCGCAAGGTGGACGTAAGCACCCACAGCAGGAATTCCTGCAGGTTGATACCTCTAAGATATTGTTCATCTGTGGTGGTGCGTTTGCTGGTCTTGATAAAGTTATTGAGCAACGCGCACAAAAAGACACGGGTATTGGATTTGGTGCTACGGTTAAGTCGAAAGACAACAGCAAACAAATCAGTGAACTGTTTAAGCAAGTTGAGCCTGAAGACTTAGTGAAATATGGGTTGATTCCAGAGTTCATTGGACGTCTACCGGTAGTAACAAGCCTTGAAGAGTTGAATGAAGAGGCACTAATTCAAATTCTACGCGAGCCTAAGAATGCAATCACCAAGCAATATGGTGCATTGTTCTCGATGGAAGATGTAGAGCTAGAGTTCCGTGACGATGCACTTAATGCTATTGCTAAAAAGGCAATGGATCGTAAGACAGGCGCACGTGGTCTTCGCTCAATCGTTGAAGCGGTTTTGCTTGATACTATGTACGACCTTCCTTCAATGGAAGACGTGAGCAAAGTTGTTATTGATGAAACCGTTATTCGCGGTGAATCAAAACCTATCTTGATTTACGACAGCAACGAAAAGAAAGCCGCCTCTGAATAGATGCTGGTTTTGTGAAAAAAGGCCCTTTAGGGCCTTTTTTTGTTTTTAACAGCCAAGGTTTCAGATCTCGCTGTCTAATCTGATCTACGTTTAACCAAAGGGTATACCTTGAAAGTGGGTGATATTTGAGCGGTTAAAACAAATCTCGCTATCCTTTCTACTAGATTTTTGAGTTTAGTATTGCCATTCGAGGCAAAATCGATAATGGTTATACTAAGGTCAACAGGCCCTAGAGCAGGGAAGGTAAGGTTAAGGAATTAACGCACTTTAATAAGTTTCGATTGAACTTTGCTCTTGCATCCCCATATAAAAATGACATTTCAAACTAATTGAGAACAAGTATGACAGTTGAGCGTGAAAATCGCATTGAAATTCCTGTGCTTGCCTTGCGGGACGTGGTTGTTTACCCGCATATGGTCATACCCCTATTTGTTGGGCGTGAGAAATCAATTCGTTGTCTAGAAGCGGCAATGGATAATGACAAACAAATTTTTCTAGTAGCACAAAAAGACGCTGGCGTAGATGAGCCTGAAGCGGACGACATCTATACCGTCGGTACTATTGCTACTATCCTACAACTTCTAAAGCTACCCGACGGTACGGTTAAAGTGCTGGTAGAAGGTAGTGTACGCGGTGAAATTGAAAGCTATAAGCAATCAGAGCCGTTCTTTGTTGCTAATGTAGACAAACTAACTGATGAAGAGATTGATGAGAGCGAACAAGAAGTGCTTATTCGCTCTGCGGTTTCTCAGTTTGAAGGCTATGTAAAGCTAAACAAAAAAATTCCACCAGAAGTACTGACATCACTAAATGGCATTGAAGATGCGCCTCGTTTAGCCGACACCATGGCTGCACATATGCCTCTTAAGCTTACTGAAAAGCAAAAAGTGTTAGAGATGCAGGGCGTCAATGAGCGTCTTGAATATCTGATGGCGCTGATGGAAGGCGAAATTGATTTGCTGCAGGTCGAAAAGAAAATTCGTACCCGCGTTAAAAAGCAAATGGAAAAGAGCCAGCGCGAGTACTACTTGAATGAGCAGATGAAGGCTATTCAGAAAGAGTTGGGTGAACTGGATGACGCACCTGACGAATTTGAAGCGTTATCTAAAAAGATAGCCGACGCTAAAATGCCTAAAGAAGCGGAAGATAAAGCGAAAGCTGAACTTCAAAAGCTTAAGATGATGTCACCAATGTCTGCAGAAGCTACCGTGCTTCGAAGCTACATTGAATGGCTGACTAACGTGCCGTGGAACAAGCGCTCGCCGGTGAAGAAAGATCTTTCCCGCGCAGAAGGTGTGCTTAACGAAGACCACTACGGCCTTGAGAAAGTGAAAGAGCGCATTCTTGAGTATTTAGCCGTTCAGCAGCGTGTTAAGAAGCTAAAAGGCCCAATTCTGTGTCTTGTTGGCCCTCCAGGTGTAGGTAAAACTTCACTAGGCCAGTCGATTGCTAAAGCGACAGGTCGCAAATATGTGCGTATGGCACTAGGTGGCGTGCGTGACGAAGCTGAAATCCGTGGTCACCGTCGTACTTACATTGGTTCATTGCCAGGTAAGCTAGTTCAAAAAATGGCGAAAGTAGGGGTTAAAAACCCGCTCTTCCTACTTGATGAAATCGATAAGATGTCATCAGATATGCGAGGCGACCCTGCGTCAGCGCTGCTTGAAGTACTAGATCCAGAGCAAAACAATAGCTTTAGTGATCATTATCTGGAAGTCGACTACGACCTGTCAGACGTTATGTTCGTAGCCACCTCTAACAGCATGAATATTCCAGGTCCATTACTTGACCGTATGGAAGTGATTCGTCTATCTGGCTATACAGAAGATGAAAAACTCAACATTGCAAAGAACCATTTAATTGGTAAGCAAATGGAACGCAATGGGCTTAAAGCGAAGGAGTTGGAAATTACCGATTCTGCCGTTATCGGTATGATTCGATACTATACCCGTGAAGCCGGGGTTCGTAGCTTAGAGCGCGAAGTGTCGAAAGTATGCCGTAAAGCCGTGAAAGATATTTTGCTTAAGAAAAGCAAAGACAAAGTAGTAGTAACACAGGATAACCTTAAGGACTATCTAGGCGTTCAACGCTTTGACTACGGTAAAGCGGACAAAGACAATCAAATTGGCCAAGTTACAGGACTTGCTTGGACGCAGGTAGGTGGTGACTTACTGACCATTGAAACAACGTCGGTTCCGGGCAAAGGTAAAATGACATCAACGGGTTCTTTAGGTGATGTCATGCAAGAGTCTATTAAGGCTGCTATGACGGTGGTAAGAAGTCGTGCAGAAAAGCTTCGCATAAACGATGACTTCTACGAGAAACGTGATATTCACGTGCACGTACCTGAAGGTGCTACGCCGAAGGATGGCCCTAGCGCAGGTATTGCTATGTGCACTGCACTTGTCTCGTCACTTACGGGTAACCCTGTGAAGTGCGATGTAGCCATGACCGGTGAAATCACCCTACGTGGTGAGGTGCTTGCTATTGGTGGACTTAAAGAAAAACTATTAGCTGCGCATCGAGGCGGTATTAAAACTGTCGTTATTCCAAAAGATAACGAGCGTGATTTGGAAGAAATTCCAGACAACGTGAAGAAAGATTTATCAATCCATCCGGTTAAGTGGATTGATGAAGTTCTTGATATTGCACTGCAGGAACCTGTAGAAAGCGTCAAGGTGGTTAAAAAATAACTTAATCGACGGGCTACAATCCTTTGTTTTTAAAGGCGTGTAGCCGTTTTTTTGCTATAAAATTGCAATAATTGAATAAAAAATGTGCATTGAGCGAAAGAAAACCTGATTTTTTTAAAATTAGGGCTTTCAAGTCGCAAAAGTTGTGTTACCTTTAAGTGGTATTCGCTTGAAGCCTTGCCACAAAAGGGATTGCAGCGATTCATTAATAAAGTTAATTATTTGTGACTGAAGCTTGATGTTAACAATCAAGCTTGCTATAACGTTCAAGCAAAATCGTTTTGGACAAACAGTATAATAACAATCGAAGGGGATCATAATTGTGAACAAGTCTCAACTTATCGACCAAATCGCTGCTGGTGCAGACATTTCTAAAGCAGCTGCTGGCCGCGCTCTTGACGCATTCACTGACTCAGTAACTGCGGCGCTTAAAGACGGCGACCAAGTTGCACTAGTAGGCTTTGGTACTTTCTCAGTTCGCGAACGTTCAGCTCGCAGTGGCCGCAACCCACAAACTGGTGAGACTATTCAGATTTCAGCAGCGAAAGTTCCATCTTTCAAAGCTGGTAAAGCACTGAAAGACGCTTGTAACTAAGCACAAAAATTATAGAAAAAGGCGATGGCTAGTCCATCGCCTTTTTTATTTCTAAAACAAAGAATTCAATATTGGGGTCAGAGTAATGACTCTGACCCCAATATTTTAAGAGTAGAAATAACCCTTCGAGGCTTGATGAGTTTTATACATGTCCTCGCAACGTTCGAACTTAACGAAAGACAGTACAAATAGTGTGTTTTGGTCGTTTATATTCGGCAGCATTGGGTTATAATCAGCGCTTATTTTATCTCGCACTCACGGATTTGTGATGGTTTGAGGTAACTGTAGTAAGCAACGGAGTTGAAGAACAATCATGCTAGAAAGAATCAGAGAAGGTTCTCAAGGCCCTTGGGCGATGGCGATTATCGCGCTTATCGTTTTAAGTTTCGTATTCGCAGGTGTAGGTAGCTACCTAACATCATCAGGTACTACTGCAGTAGCTACTGTTAATGGCGAAGAAATTTCGGCACAAGAACTAGAGCGTGCATATCAGAATCAGCGTGCACAAATGGAGTCACAATACGGCGAAAGCATCGCACAGCTTTTCTCTAGTGAGCAATACCTCGCAGATTTCAGAAGAAATGTACTGGACAGACTTGTTGCTGAAAAACTAATTCAGCAACAAGCGACGGACATGGGATTGCGCGTAAGTGATAAACAAATTCGCGAAACTATAACACAAATGCCTGAATTCCAGTTTGGTGGTCAGTTCGATAACGAGCGTTTCCAAGCCATTCTTCGTCAAAACGGTTTTCAAGTAGCCGATTTCCGTGATTATCTGCGCGTTCAAATGACACAAAACCAGTTGGCTGCAGCGCTAACGAATTCTTCATTTGCGTTGGACGGTGAAGTACAGCAAGCGAATGCGCTACAGCGCCAAACTCGTGATGCGAAATACGTGCTAGTGAGCTCTGATGAATTTGCCGGCTCAATTGAAGTGACAGATGCGGATGTTGAAGCTTTTTATAATAACAACATCGCCTCTTTCGATACTGACGAGCAGGTTAAACTTGCTTACGTTAAGTTAAGTGTCGATGACTTGAAAGATCGCGTTTCGGTTGATGAAGAAGCGGTTCGCACGTACTACGAAAATAACCTGGGAAGCTACGGCAAAGAAGAAGAGCGCCGTGTTTCTCATATTCTTATCGAAGCGGGCGATGATGCCGATGCAGCGAAAGCAAAAGCAGAATCATTAAAAGCAGAACTCGACAACGGTGCAGACTTTGCGGCTCTTGCAGAAGCAAACTCTGATGACACATTCTCTGCCGAAAACGGTGGTGACCTAGACTTCATTACGCCAGAAATGATGGACCCAGCGTTTGATGAAGCAGCTTTTGCTTTACAAAATGTTGGCGATGTATCCGACGTAGTTGAAACCGAGTTTGGTTTTCACATCATCAAGTTGACAGACTTAAAAGAAGCACAAGTTAAATCTTTCGATGAAGTAGCGGGTGAGATTCGCGATACGCTTCTTTATGACGCAGCTATGGAAAAGTACTTTGAGCTTCAAAATACGTTAGCTGAAATTGCGTTTGAAGTACCTGATACGTTAGAAGATGCAGCGAACGCGGTTGATTTGCCTGTGCAAGAGTCAGTGGTATTTAGTCGCAACACCGCACCCGCTGATCTAAGCTTCCCTGGTTTACTAGACGTTGCTTTCTCTTCTGAACTTATTGATGAAGGGCTTAATAGCGATATTATAGAACTAGACGACGAAACCGTTGTTGTTGCGCGTGTTATTGAGCATCAGCCTCAGCGTACTCAATCTCTTGAAGAAGTACGCGAAGGCATCGAAGCCTCTGTTAAGGCTGAAAAGTCAAAAGAAGCTGCAGAAGCTTGGGCGTTTGATATCGCACAAAAAGTGCGTGCTGGAGAAAGCGTTGAAAGCGAGCTAGCTGAAAAGTCTGTGTCTTGGGAGACAGCAGCTGCTGTTCCGAGAGCGGGCGGTACACTTGCACGTGCACTCGTTGACACGCTTTTCTCTCTTGCCCTTGAAGGCGAAGATAAAGTTGATGTTGCAACAACGGTAAACGGTGACGTTGCTGTTGTTATGCTTGAAAACGTTAACGCAGCACCAGAGCTTGAGAATGAGTTGGGTGAAAGCCTGAAGCAGCGCCTTGCTCAGGTACAAGGCCAGCGCGTTTATCAACAATATATTGATGCGCTTCGCGCAAATGCAGAAGTGACTATCTCACAGACGCTATAAGCACTGCTGCGTAAAAGCTGTCGCTGCGACTAGCAGTGACACCGGTAATTACTAAAAAGCCAGCCTCTTTCATAGATGCTGGCTTTTTTTATACAACACAGTGATTGGCTATTTATTTGAAGTGCGTTAGTTCGTTAAGAACAGCATCAGTGTATAAAATGCCGCAATAACACCAGATAACACGAATATGTACAGAAACCCTTGCTTGCCTTGCTCCAGAGTGTATTTGTTGGCTTGTAAATAGCCAAACCAGAGTAGTGACAAAATAAGGGGTATTAAAACAATGATTTTTAACACAGTAATGCCTTTCTTTAAGTTATGTTCTAGTTATAACAACGCGCGTTGATTTAGACAAATCTTAACGAGCCAGTCCTAGTCGCCAACTCACCCATTGTCGCCTTCCTTGTTGTCATCCTTTATTATTTTTAGCTTTAGTTTACTTTGTCCGCTGTCATGGCATTGTCGTAAATCTGTTATTGCCGTGTCACTTTACATTTGTGTAATAGACTCACGTTTCATAAAGGTTTCTTATGCATGTCAATTCAGCCTTTACCTTCCATAGCGCCAGCTCGCAGTATTTATTTTGCCGAAGTGCTTATGGCAAGAGCGTCGATTACCCCACAGGACGCTGGTTGCCAAAGTTACCTGATATACAAGCTTGAAAAGCTCGGTTTCTTTTGTGAAAAATACACAATTAATGGTGTGAGCAACCTCATCGCCAGGTGGGGGCAGGGCCCGAATCACTTTGCATTTAGCGGCCATACTGATGTAGTGCCCCCAGGTGCTCTTGATAAGTGGAAGTCACCGCCTTTTAGTCCCGTAATTAGCAAAAATAAATTATATGGACGTGGTGCTGCCGATATGAAAACAGGCATCGCAGCCATGCTAGCGGCAACAGAGCGAACCATTGATTCCCTAGATGGCAGTAAGGTTTCTTTCTGGTGGCTAATCACCAGTGATGAAGAAGGGGAGGCGGAGTGGGGCTCTAAATGGATAGCTGAGTATTTGGCATCTAAAAATGTCCAGCTTGATATGTGCCTAGTCGGTGAACCTTCTGCATCTGCATCAACCGGCGATACGATTAAGATTGGACGCAGAGGCTCACTTTCCGGCACTATCCATATTGCAGGAAAGCAAGGTCACGTGGCTTATCCAAAGACAGCGGTAAATGCTATCCACAAAGCGAGTAACGTGATTAATGCGCTAACACAGTACCCATTTGACAAGGGGAGTGATGATTTCCCTGGTACTACGCTTCAAATAACACACATGGACACAGGAAGCTTCACAGATAACATAGTGCCTAGTGCTGTTCGTATAGAGTTTAATGTCAGATATTCGTGGCAGTTTAATCAAAACAGTTTATCGGTATTGCTGCGCAGTATTATCAATAGTATTGATACAGAAGCCAAAGTTAGCTTTTCAAGACCCTGTGAAGCTTACTTGAGCAAGCCTAACAGTAACGCGGAGCACTGCTTAATTGCCTGCGTAGAAAAAGCGATAAAGGGCGCTACAGGGCGTTACCCTGTTATCAGTACATCTGGTGGTACTTCTGACGGGCGTTTTTTTGCTAGTGAGCACACACAAGTGGTTGAAGTGGGTGTGCCAAACACCACCATTCACCAAATAAACGAACACATTCATGTGTCTGATTTGCTCACTCTTGAAGATATTTATACCGACATTCTTAAGTATGTTGGCGAGCGATAGCGACTTCTGAAATTTTCAGTAAAGCGGAAGGCCGTAGAATGAGAAAGGGAGCGTTTGTCAGAAGCTCCCTCTTCGCTTAGGCTGTGGCTTTAAGCTGAATATCGGTTAGATAGCGTTTGCGCTTTTTTTCGGTAAGCGTTTGCATGTCAACTACCACCAGTCCGTCGATACAGTCGTTAAAATTTGGGTCGACATTAAAGCCTAAAAATGCCACCCCGCCGTCTTTAGCCACTTCAGAATACTGCTTATACAGCGTTGGTACGTTTACGCCCATGTTAGCCAGTAAATGCTTTAGCTGCGTAAATTCTGCCTTGTAATCGTTACCTGTAAATTGATGTAACGCGTCGTTCGCCATTTGATAAGGTCGCTTGCAGGTCGCTTCGCCAAACTTGGCAGGGAAGTACGTGGAATAGAATTGTACCAATAAATCTTTAGCGGGTTCAGGGTAGGCATTACTGAGTGACACCGCACCAAACAGATAGCGATACTTTGGGTAGCGGCTTAAAAATGCCCCGATACCAAACCACAAATAATCTAAACTACGCTTTCCCCAATAGCGAGGCTGGACAAAGCTTCGCCCTAGCTCTAAGCCTTCTTTGAAGAGTTTATCGTTGTCCTTACCGTAATTAAATAAGGTGGCAGAGTAGAGTCCGGTAGGGTGGTCTGACGCTGTCAAAAGCTCAGCATCGCCAAAGCGGTAGGCACCCACAATTTCTAAATCGTTGTCATCCCAAAGTACAAGGTGATAATAGTGGGAGTCGTACTGATCGATGTCTCTACGCTTGTTGGTACCTTCGCCCACGGCTCGAAACGCCACTTCGCGCAGGCGGCCAATCTCTCGCATAATCGGTGAACAGCTTTTGTGTTGGTATAGGTAAATAGATTTTCCGTCGCCAGTTTCACCTAAATGTTCGCAGTCTCGCATAGCGCGGGCCAGTTCTTTTCTGTCTTCTGGCATGGCAATGGAAGCCTGGGTTTCAAATACGCCTTTCTTGTTACTGCCAATGCGATACAAGTGGCGCTTAAACAGCTTTACCTGCTCTTTTAACGGTATGTTGGTTTGCTGGTACGCTTCAAATGGAATAAGTTCGCCAATGCGCATAGGTAAATGCTTCTTACGCTGTTTGAACATCTCTTTGACGAGCAGCGCGGTGGCTAATGGCTTGTACACCATGGACACGCCGTAAAAAAGCGGGCTATTTTTCGCGTCTATATAAACCGGCAATATCGGTGCTTTTGCTTGCTTTGCAATGCGTAAAAAACCTGTGTGCCATCTGGTGTCGCGAACACCTTGCGGGCGTAATCGAGACACTTCACCGGCAGGAAAAATCAATATGGCGCCGTCGCTGTTAAGGTGTTTTTGAATTGCCGATAAATGCTGTTTTGGTGTGCCTCCCTGCATATTGTTTACAGGTAACAGCATATCGTGAAGCGGTTCAATGGCCATAAGCATTTCATTGGCGACCACTTTCAAGTCGTGACGTACTTCACTAACCAGCTTTATAAGCGCAAGTGCGTCGAGTGAGCCAATCGGATGGTTAGCAATAATCACCACTCTACCTTCACTTGGAATGCGTTCTTTTTCTACATCGCGCGTGGAGTAGCTGATATTAAAATATTCAAGCACTTGCTCTACGAAATCGATATCTTCGTAATGCGGATAGGTTTCACCAAATTCGGTAATTTCACGTTCGTGAAGAAGGTGCCTTAATACGAAAGACAGCGACTTAAATAGAATGGGGTTATTTGCTACTTGAGGGTAATGCTTGTTCAGTACGTCGTTTACAGTAAACATAGAACCTGTTTCTCTTCCGGTTTTGGCGAACAATAGCAGGGCAATGTGACGCTTTTCACACAGTTTCATGGCAGTTATTTGACAGTGTTAAAAAGTTGTAACTATGACCTGTTAACCTATGATATGAGGCACAGGTCAGCAGGCCCTAACCTTGATGGGTGGGGTTGGAATTCACCTGTTGCTTGGTGAAATGCAAGAGTCAGGGGCCGTTACAGCCCCATTTGTGTAATGCCAGCTATGCCGCTTCTGAGCGAGAGGTTTTGGTTGTAATTGGTGTTACGGTGGCTGACTCTAGTGAATCAAGGTAATGAATAAGAGATAAGTTACCGTTCACGTCTTCTGACAGTGCACTGCAGTTTTCTATCCAGTCCCCATCATTAATGTAGTGAATGCCGTTTTCAAAGCTGCTTTCAGGGTGATGAATATGGCCACACACAACACCGTCGAGCCCCATTTCATCGGCGCGCCTACAGCATGCCTCTCGATAACGGGCGATGGCTTCATTCGCTCCCTTAATGTGTTTTTTAATATAGCCCGCAAGTGACCAATATTCTCGCTTGCGCCACGCGAGTAGGCGATTAAACTCTCTATTTAGAAAAAGCAAAAGGTCGTAACCTTTATCGCCAATCCACGCATGGAATTTGCCCATAGTTACATCGCCATCGAACTGATCGCCATGTAAGACTAAATAACGCTTCCCTTGTGCTGTGGTGTGAACCAACTCTCGCTCTATTTCTATATCACCGAAGGTCATACCCGAATAAGACTGAATTGGCTCATCGTGGTTTCCGGGCAGGTACACCACACGGGTGCCTTCCTGACTCATTTGCATGAATTTGTGCATGACTTGATTGTGCGCCTGTGGCCAGCGAAATTGCTTGGTCATTTGCCACATGTCAACGATATCTCCCACCAAATAGAGGGTGTCTACAGTGATGCTATTAAGAAAGGAAAGTAAGTATTCAGCTTTGCAGTCGCGATTTCCCAAATGGATATCAGAAAGCCAAAGTGTTCGATAGTGTGTCTTTTTCATAGCGGTTTCCCAAAGCGATGCCTTGGATCGTCACTATAGGTTTGCAAATTGACACTACCGTGACGCTTGCTTGACCATTGTGTTACAGCAACACAAATACGGGCTATAACCCCAACTTATTCGCCACTGCTAAA
Source organism: Alteromonas sp. MmMcT2-5 (assembly GCF_022348315.1). Lineage (NCBI taxonomy): Bacteria > Pseudomonadati > Pseudomonadota > Gammaproteobacteria > Alteromonadales > Alteromonadaceae > Alteromonas > Alteromonas sp. MmMcT2-5. Next base: position 14,108 of record NZ_JAKRFB010000058.1, read on the forward strand.
AGCTTCTCTCGCATCCATACATTCACTAAGTATTCATCGGCGTGTTTGTGCCAATACATGTGTACGGGGAGTGGGAGGACGTCAAATGGAAGGGGCAGAATTTCGATAGCGAATTTATTACTGAATTGTTGGGCAAAGTGCGTTGGCGGCTTTCGTAATGCCGCCCTGATCGTAGACCGCATGCAGCACAACAAACAAATTTAGGTCTAATTTTCCATGCATATCATTTATGGGTTTCCATAATAAGGCATCATTTTTATTTATTATTAAACAGAGTACACTGGCTTAAATGTTAATAAAAGATTTCTTTTATAGAGGCTTCTTTTGTAAGGGGCGTGTGCATGCAGGCATCTGTACTTACCGAGGTGTTGTTACCTCTAGCGTTGGCATTTGTTATGTTTGGTATGGGGCTAACGCTAACCCTTGCAGACTTTGCCCGACTACTTAAAGCACCTAAAGCAGTAATAACGGGTTTTATAGGGCAAATTATATTGCTGCCTATGTTGGCGCTAGGACTGTGCTTTGTTTTTGGTCTACCCGATTATATTGCGGTTGGTGTCATGGTTTTAGCGGCATGCCCAGGCGGAACGACCAGTAATTTAATCAGCCACATTGCAAAAGCAAGTCTGGCCCTTTCAGTCAGCTTAACCGCTATTTCTACCATCGCTTGCGTTTTCTCAACGCCCTTCATCATTCAATTTGCTCTTGATTACTTTGTAAAAGAAAACGCGCCAGACTTTTCTATTATTCAAACAGTGATCGGGCTGGTTGGTATATCAATTGTACCGGTCATTTTAGGCATGACCATTCGTCGCTTTAACAGCAGGTTTGCTACTAAAACTGAAAGCTTCTTCCGGCAGTTTTCTATGTACTTCATGTTGCTTATGATTGTGGGCGTGTTGGTTTCAGAAAGAAACAATTTAGCCGCGTCCTTTGAAAGCGCGTTTTTGGTTTGCTTAACGTTAAATTTATCATCGGTATTGTTAGGGCTCGGGCTTGCTAAGCTTTCAAACCTAGCATTTAAAGACTCGCTCACGCTGGCCATTGAAATAGGCGTGCAAAACGCGGCGCTTGCAATGCTGATATGTATTACCTTTTTAGATGCGCCTGATTACGCGATTGCACCTGGTGTATATGGCGTAGCAATGTACATCGGGCCCGCACTATTGGCCCTGTGGGCAAAACGAAAAATGCGTGACGAAGAGCCATCAGTGCCACTGCAAAAGACGGAATCAGTTTGATTGGATTGATAAGGCGGTCAATTAGAGAGAATAGTGAAGTACTGATTAGCGCTTAACACAATAAAGCGCAACTAAACATAAACGCCGATACAAGAATAATGAAACAAGAACAGTTAGGAAACACATCATGCGCGTATTGATTACCGGTGGCTCTACCGGCTTAGGTCAGGCCATTGCCCTTAAGTGGGCGGAAAAGTGGGCAGGCAAAGACGAGGGGTTAGATATTTGCATTGCCGATATTAACCAAGAAAGAGGCGATGAAACAGTAAATACGCTATCCGCCCAAGGTGCCAATGCGTTTTACATCCATTGCGATATAACCTCTGAAAATGATGTTCAAACGTTAGCGAACACCTTAGAAAATCGCTGGGGCGGTGTTGATATCGTATTTAACAATGCGGGTGTTGCTTCTGGTGGCAGCCTTTTAGATGAGAGCATTGAGCAGTGGCAGTGGGTGTTTGATATTAATGTGTTAGGCATGGTGAGAGTCAGTCGTGCACTCTTACCGTTAATGCGAGAGCAAGGCGGTGGCTATTTCATTAATATTGCATCGCAAGCGGGGCTAACGCCTATTCCTTATATGGGAAGTTATAACGCGGTTAAAGCTGCAGTCGTGTCGTTTTCTGAAACCATGAAGTTGGAATTAGCACCTGACAATATTGACGTTAGTGTAGTTTGTCCAAGCTTCTTCAAAACGAATTTAGATGAGTCGATGCGAAGCAGCAACCCAGCGTCGCACAAAATGCTCAACAAGTTCTTTGCCAAAGCAGACATGACGAAAGAAGACGTGGCTGAGTCCATATTTCAGCAAGTCGATAAAAAGCAGTTTCTTATTCTTACCCATAAACTGGGTAAACGCGCTTTCCTGTTAAAGAAGCTGCTGCCAACCCAGCGTTATATCAAAAATATGCTCAATCAAACGAAGATGATGAAGCGTGCAATGGAAAAGCAAATTTAAAGCAAAATTAGGTAAAACGGAAACGCGCTCACCTGTGTTTGTCGCCAAGCTATCTGAAGATAATTGTCGAGCTGCTCTTGTACAGGCACAAACAGAAGTATCTTCTAGCCAAAGATTGTGAGTTAGCACTTTGAATAGGCCCTTTGAAACAGAATTACAAGAAGATTGAGATATGCAACAACAGGTCGTAGATAAAGCTGACAGCGTGCGTGCGGGCGAAGAGCTAGACGTGAGCGCTGTACACAATTGGCTTAAGGGAAATATTAGTGCCTCGAGTCCATCATTGGAGGCCACGATACAAAGTAGCGATAACTTGCCTCAAGTCACCCAGTATTCTGGGGGCGCTTCTAATTGGACGTACTGCTTGGACTATCAAGGCAGTAAACAAAACCAGAGCGAAAAAACGTCGTTAATTTTGCGTCGCGCACCAGCAGGTACTAAAGCGAAAGGAGCTCACGATATGGGGCGGGAGTACCGGTTACAGCATGCGTTAAAGCCTGTTTATCGCTATGTGCCAGAGATGCTTGGACTTTGTGAAGACGAGAGCGTTATAGGCACAGAGTTTTACGTAATGGAGAAGTTTACCGGCGTGATACCACGTAAGAACTTACCCAAAGGCTTAAACACGTCTGAGCAGCAAACCAAACAGCTCTGCACTAATGTACTTGATAGCTTAATCGAGCTTCATAAAGTGGATTATAAGAAAGCGGGGCTTGAGCACTTAGGTAAAGGTGCTGGCTACATAGAACGCCAAATAAGCGGGTGGAGCGAACGCTATAGTAAAGCAAAAAACTGGAATGTCCCCTCGGGTAAAAAAATAATGCGCTGGCTAGAAAACCACATGCCCGCTAATGAACGCATTTGTATTACCCACAATGACTTCCGATTCGACAACGTGGTGTTAAAGCCAGATAACTATACGCAAATTATCGGTGTGTTGGACTGGGAACTGGCGACCTTAGGCGACCCGCTTATGGACTTGGGTAATACCTTGGCGTATTGGGTACAAGCGGATGATGACTTTTTGGCCCAATCAACGCGCCGCCAGCCTACTCACTTACCCGGTATGCTAACTCGAAAGCAGGTGGTTGCGTACTACTGCAAAGAGATGGAAATAGATGTAGATGATTTTACCTTTTACGAGGTATACGGGCTTTTCCGTTTGGCCGGTATTGCCCAGCAAATCTACTATCGATATCACCACAAGCAAACCAATAATCCAGCGTTTAAAAACTTTTGGATCTTCATTCATTACTTAATGTGGCGTTGTAATAAGGCCATAAAAGCATCAGGAAAACGATAATGACAACAAGACGCAATATTCTGATCACAGGCGCAAGTTCAGGCCTAGGCAAGGGAATGGCGATTGAGTTTGCCAAACAGGGTTGTAACCTAGCCCTATGCGCAAGACGCTTTGAGAATTTAGAAAAATTGAAAGACGAATTGCATTCAATTAACCCAAACATTGATGTGTATATTCGCTCGCTGGATGTCAATGATCACGATGCGGTTTTTGAAGTATTCGACGCATTCATAGCCGACATGGGAACCCTTGATAGAGTCATTGTAAACGCAGGCATGGGCAAGGGCGCGTCTATTGGTACGGGGTATTTCCACGCTAACAAGCAAACGGCGGTGACTAACTTTGTGTCGGCGCTAGCACAATGTGAAGCGGCAATGGCTATCTTTAGGGCACAAAATAGTGGTCATCTTGTGACGATTTCATCTATAAGCGCGGTGCGCGGGTTTAGACGCGCCATGACTGTATACGCGGCAACAAAAGCAGGGCTTACATCAATGACCGAAGGCATTCGAATGGATGTAATGAATACGCCAATTAACGTCACCTGTATTCACCCCGGTTTTATTCGCAGCGAAATAAACGAAAAAGTAGAGAAAGTACCGTTTATAGTTGATACCGATGTGGGCTGTCGCGCGATGGTCAATGCAATCAATAAAGAAAAAGCGAATGCGTTTGTGCCAAGCTGGCCTTGGGCCATCCTTCACTGGATCATGCGTATTGCACCGGCAAGCTCAATAAGAAAAATGAGCTGATAAGCGGATAGCTGGGATGTGAACACACCGCAAAGACTGTAACAGAGCTCGCCTAGTGGTGGGCTTTATGCCTTTAAGTCTAAATTTGAAATCAGTAACCCATGCTAATTAGCGTCGATTATAGATACAAAAAAAGCGCCGAAGGGCGCTTTTTTAACTACTAATCGTAAAGATTAACCTAGTGCTTTGATTTGTGCAGCTAGACGGCTCTTATGACGAGCAGCTTTGTTCTTGTGAATCAAGCCTTTAGTAGCCATTCTGTCAAGTACTGGAGTAGCAGCAGTAAGTGCAGCTTGTGCCGCTTCTTTGTCACCGCTTGCAATTGCAGCGATAACTTTCTTGATGCTTGTACGAGTCATTGAACGACGGCTAGCGTTGTGCTGACGACGCTTTTCGGCTTGGATTGCACGCTTCTTAGCAGACTTAATGTTAGCCAAGGTGTAACTCCCAAAATAAATTCATGTCAAAAACGAGGGTGCGGATTGTGCCTACCAAACGCCCAAATGTCAAACGATTTAAAACTTAAATCGTTCCGCGTTAAAACGCGCAAGCTATTGAACACAAAGTATGCTCAACACGTTGCACATTCTTTGCGACATTTCTCTGCGACATTTTTTGAAAGAGATTCGTAGTGATATTCTTTCAAGACATTTCAGCGATAGACATGCATAAACGACAGCACCCCATACCGGGCGCGGATTATAACAAGAAAGTTGTTAAAGATGCACAACTATTTTGAAGAAATCGTTTCGCCTGCGATAGCCTTTAGTTATTATGGCTCGCTTGCAACCTAGCGTTGCCGCTTAACGCTTAGCAGACGCCTTTGACTATCTTTCAAATGGCTGATGTTATTCAGCCTATTCTTTACCTCTTATTGGAAGTGTGACGTGTCACGGAAGTTAATAAAATCTGGTCTTATCGTCAGTATTATGACCTTGGTCTCGCGAGTATTAGGCTTGGTACGTGATGTTGTTGTTGCCAAGCTTATGGGCGATGGAGCAGCCGCTGACGTATTTTTCTTTGCTAACAAAATTCCTAATTTTCTTCGTCGTCTATTCGCTGAAGGTGCATTTGCACAAGCGTTTATTCCGGTATTAACCGAAGTCCACGAGAACGACGATAAAAAGCAGCTTAGAGAGTTCGTTGCAAAAGTCAGCGGTACATTAGGCGCTATTGTTTTTGTAGTTTCTATTATAGGGGTAATAGCATCTCCTGTTTTGGCGGCTTTATTTGGTACAGGCTGGTTTGTGGCGTGGCTCGAAGGGGACGAGGCCGGAGATAAGTTTGTGCTCGCGTCGACCATGTTAAAAATTACCTTTCCTTATTTGGCGTTTATCTCTCTGACTGGGTTGGCAGGGGCGATACTCAATACGCTCAATAAGTTTGCGGTTGCTGCCTTTACCCCTGTTTTACTTAACGTATGCATTATTGCATGCGCAATATACTTAGCACCTACGCTGGAGCAACCCGCATACGCGCTAGCGTGGGGTGTGTTTATCGGCGGTATCGTACAGTTCTTGTTTCAACTACCGTTTTTGTTCAGGGCAGGGCTCTTGGTAAAGCCAAAGTGGGGCTGGCATGACGAAAACGTGGTAAAAGTACGCACCCTGATGATCCCTGCCTTATTCGGTGTGTCAGTAGGGCAAATCAATTTGTTGTTTGATACCTTCATCGCCAGCTTTTTAGTTACCGGTTCTATTAGCTGGTTATACTATTCAGACAGGCTGCTTGAATTTCCCCTAGGGTTGTTTGGTATTGCCATCGCAACAGTCATTTTACCTACGCTATCCCGAAACCACGTCAGTAATAACCCCAAAGCGTTTGCTGCGAATATCGATTGGGCGTTTCGCATGGTGTGTTTATTGGGCATACCTGCTGCAGTGGGACTTGGCGTGATGGCAAGGCCTATTTTGACCGTTATTTTTCAGCGCGGCGCGTTTACTGCTGAAACCGCTATTATGGCGTCTTACTCGCTTACCGCGTACTCGTTTGGCTTGCTCAGCTTTATGCTGGTAAAAATTCTCGCGCCAGGGTTTTACTCCCGCCAAGACACCAAGACGCCAGTGAAATTTGGTATTTGGTGTATGGTCGCAAACATGGTGTTTAACCTTATTTTAGCGATTCCGTTTGGTTATGTAGGGCTTGCTGTCGCTACCAGTATGTCAGCTACGCTTAACGCCGCTTTGCTTTATATAACACTGCATAGACAAGGTGTATTTGCGTTAAGCCGCACATCGGTTTTGTTTATTGCCCGTGTGGTTATTGCAAGTGCTGCCATGGGCGGGCTTATTTATTATCGCGATCAAGGCTTAGCTTTCTTTGAATTGTCTCTTCCCGCCCAAATGGTAGAGGTAGGAATAACCATTTCTCTGTCGGTTATATTGTTTGTGACCACCATGGTGGTGCTGGGCATGCGACCCAGACATTTCAGAAGCGGCGGCGATTAGTATTCAATAGATGCGAAATAGCGCATGGAGTCAGAATGGCCCGTGTGCTTGGTATTGTGCTCGCGGTCGGCTATAATCGCGAGCTTTGATTTTCTAGCAGTTAAAAGGTAGTGGCTAACAGTGGAATTTATCCGCGGGCTAAACAATGTAAAACCGCACCATAAAGGGTGTGTGCTCACTATTGGCAAGTTCGACGGCGTACACCGTGGTCATCAAGCTGTGTTGGCTAACGTGCTTGAAAAAGCGAAATCGCTATCACTTCCTGCCACCGTAATGGTGTTCGAACCGCAGCCTGAAGAAGTCTTTATGCCCGATAAAGCACCAGCGCGTATAAGCCCTCTTCGCGAAAAGTACGAATTGCTGCGCCAACAAGGTGTCGACAGGCTGCTTGCTGTGCGATTTAACGCGGAGTTTGCTAAGCAAAGTGCCGATACCTTTGTCCACGATTTACTGGTGGACAAACTGGGTGTTAGATTTCTTGTTGTTGGCGACGATTTCCGTTTTGGCAATGGCCGCAAAGGGGATTTCGAAATGCTTGAGGCGGCAGGTCGCCAATATGGTTTCGAAGTAGTAAGCACCCACAGTTTTACCATGCATGCCCATCGAATAAGCTCTACCGCGGTGCGAGAAGCATTGGCTGACAGCGATTTTGGTTTGTCTACCGAAATGCTAGGGCGCCCGTTTGCTATTCACGGTAGGGTGGTTCACGGCGAGAAAAAAGGTCGCACCATTGGTTTTCCCACCGCGAATGTTATGCTAAAACGCCAAAAAACGCCAATTCACGGCGTGTTCGCAGTTCGTGTCGACGTAGATGGAAAACACTATAACGGCGTTGCGAACATTGGTACCCGTCCTACTGTTAACGGGGTAAGAAACCAGTTAGAAGTCCATATTTTTGATTTGTCATCTGACCTATACGGCAAGCCTATTACGGTGTTTCCGATGGCAAAAATAAGAGATGAAATTAAATTTGATTCTTTTGAGGCGTTGAAAAATCAAATTCAAGCAGATGCAGCACAAGCGCGTCTGTTATTAGCATAGTTAAACGTGATAAAGTCACGAAAAGTTTCTGCGCGTATTAATTTTATTGAGCTTGATTTTTTAAACGTGGATCCTTGTTCGCGAAACGCGTAAGTAAGTCACTGTGCTAGAACATATAATGTCAGCCTTGCGCTAGTAAGAGCGACACACAGTTTTACGTTGAACCTTTTACATTCAGCGTTTTAATTTAAACATCGCAAAATGAATATCGCCTTCACAATGTGTTAGTGCATTGGGTGAAAATTAAGGTAACCGGATAATACAATTTTATGAGTGATTACAAAGCCACACTGAACCTTCCAGAAACTGCGTTCCCGATGCGCGGTAACCTTGCTCAGCGCGAGCCGAAAATGCTTAAAGACTGGCAGGAAAGAGGGGTATACAGCAAAATTCGTGAAGCGAAAAAAGGCAAAAAGCCATTTATTCTTCACGATGGCCCTCCTTATGCAAATGGCGATATTCACATTGGTCACGCGGTTAACAAAATTCTTAAAGACATTATTGTAAAGTCAAAAAACCTTTCTGACTTCGATTCTCCGTACGTTCCTGGATGGGACTGTCACGGTTTGCCGATTGAATTGATGGTAGAAAAGAAAGTTGGTAAGCCAGGTAAGAAAGTTACTGCGGCTGAATTTCGCCAGAAGTGTCGCGAATACGCACAAAAGCAAATTGACGGCCAAATGGCTGACTTTAAACGCTTAGGTGTGTTTGGTGAATGGGATAACCCATACAAAACGATGGACTTCAAATCTGAAGCCGACATCATTCGCGCATTAAGTAAAATTGTAGACTCGGGTCACTTAGAAAAGGGCTTCAAACCTGTTCATTGGTGTACAGATTGTGGTTCGGCACTCGCTGAAGCAGAAGTTGAATACAAAGACAAAGTATCACCGGCTATCGACGTTAAGTTCCCAGTAGCTGATGTGGCTGCTATTGCAGAAGCGTTTGGTGTGTCTGAAGGTGATTTAACCACACACAAAGCAGGTGTAGTTATTTGGACTACCACACCGTGGACACTGCCAGCCAACCGTGCAATCAGCTTACACCCAGAGCTTACCTATGCGATTGTTGAAGTTCAGCCTTCAAATGAATGGCTAGTGGTAGCGCAGGACCTGCTTGAAAGCTGCATGAACCGTTACGGCGTTGAAGATTTCCGCGAAGTGGCAACCTGTACTGGTGCTGCGCTTGATAAGCTTAAAGTTAATCACCCATTCTTAGACCTTGAAGTTCCGTTAATTCTAGGCGACCACGTTACGACTGAGTCTGGTACAGGTTGTGTACACACAGCGCCAGCTCATGGTGTTGACGACTTTAACGTGGGCAAGCAATACGATATCGAAGTGTACAATCCGGTAGGCAACAATGGCGTGTACCTTGAAAACACACCGCTGTTTGCAGGTCAGTTTGTATTTAAAGCCAACGATGAAATTATCGAAACGGTTAAAGAGAAGGGTAACCTTGTCCTAAACGTAAAATACGAGCACAGCTACCCGCATTGCTGGCGCCACAAAACGCCAATCATCTTCCGCGCTACGCCTCAGTGGTTTGTCAGCATGGATAAAAAAGGCCTTCGCGCTGAATCACTTGAACAAATTAAGCAAACCAAATGGATCCCGGACTGGGGCCAAAACCGCATTGAGAAGATGGTTGAAGGTCGTCCAGACTGGTGTATCTCACGTCAACGTACGTGGGGCGTGCCTATTCCTTTGTATGTGCACAAACTTACCGGTGAAATCCACCCAGAGTCTGCGGCGTTAATGGAAAAGGTGGCACAAGAAGTTGAAGCTAAAGGCATTCAAGCGTGGTGGGATCTCGATGATGCAGCCCTGCTTGGTAGCGAATTAGACAACTATGAAAAAGTGACCGATACCCTAGACGTTTGGTTTGACTCAGGCGTGACGCATTACTTCGTTGTAGACCGTCGCGATGATATCCCGGCCTCTGCCGATTTATATCTTGAAGGTTCAGACCAACACCGCGGTTGGTTTATGTCTTCGCTTATGTCATCAACTGCCATGCACGGTCACGCGCCTTATAAAGAAGTGCTAACACACGGCTTTACGGTAGATGCCCACGGCAGAAAAATGTCGAAGTCGGTAGGTAACGTTGTGGCGCCTCAGGAAGTGACTAACAAATTAGGCGCAGACATCCTTCGTCTATGGGTAGCATCTACTGACTATCGCGGCGAGATTGCGGTATCGGATGAAATTTTAAAGCGTGCTGCAGATGGCTACCGCCGCGTACGTAACACTGCACGCTTCTTGCTAGCAAACCTGAACGGTTTCTCGGTTGAAGATGCGGTTGCAGAAGAAGATATGGTCGCGCTTGACCGCTGGGTTGTTGCTCGTGCTAAGGCACTTCAAGAAGAGCTTATCGAAGCGTATGACAACTACGACTTGCTGGTAGTGTCACAGAAGCTTACGCACTTCTGCTCAATTGAGCTGGGCTCATTCTATTTAGACGTGATTAAAGACCGCCAGTACACAGCTAAAGCAGATGGGCTAGCCCGTCGTTCATGCCAAACGGCCATGTATCATATCATTGAAGCATTGGTTCGCTGGATGGCGCCTATTACCAGTTTTACTGCACAAGAAATCTGGGAAACGTTACCAGGTGAGCGCAGCGAGTTTGTATTCACTGAAACTTGGTACGAAGGGTTTAATAACTTCACGCAAAGCGACACGTTTAACGATGCCCTATGGCATCAAGTGCTAAGCGTAAAAGACGCGGCAAACCAAGCGATGGAACAGGCGCGTAAAGATGGCGAGCTAGGTGGCTCACTAGAAGCGAGCATTTCGCTTTATGCTACCGAGTCGTTGTACAACGTACTTGCAAAGCTTGAAGACGAGCTACGTTTCGTACTTATTACATCAGGCGTTACGCTAACGAAAGTTGCCGGTGCACCGTCTGATGCGAAAGCCACAGACGTAGAAGGTTTATGGTTGAGCGTTAATAAAGCAAGCGGTGAAAAGTGTGTTCGCTGCTGGCATCACCGTGAAGATGTGGGCTCACATGAAGGTCACGAAGAGCTTTGTGGTCGCTGTGTGACAAACATTGACGGTGATGGAGAAGAACGCCACTATGCTTAAGCTTTTTCGCGAAACAGGCTTGCGTTTTTTGTGGATAAGCGCAATTGCGTTTATCCTCGACCAATGGAGTAAGTACACGGTTATCGACAGTATGTCGTTGTATCAGTCGATACAGGTATTGCCGTTTTTTAACTTTACTTACGTACATAATTACGGCGCCGCATTTAGTTTTTTAGAAAATGCAGGTGGTTGGCAGCGCTGGTTCTTCACTGCCATTGCTGTCGTGGTAAGTGTAGTGATTTTGTGGTGGCTGAAGCAGTCACCCCGTTCGCAAAAAATGCTGCCCGTTGCGTTTGCCTTTATTCTAGGTGGTGCATTAGGCAATGTTTACGACCGTTTAGTCCATGGTTATGTCATCGACTTCTTAGATTTTTACGTAAACAACTACCACTGGCCAGCGTTTAACATTGCTGACAGCGCAATATTTATAGGCGCTGCCTTACTTATTATCGACATGTTTAAAAATGGCGACAAAAAAAGTGAAGGGAACGGTGCAGACGCGCGAGCCAGTGCCGCGGACAATAGCGAAACCATTAAGTAGTATTCGGAAAGGTTATGACAGACTCATTGATAATTGGTGCTGATAACGAAGTTATTCTTCACTTTGATTTAAAGCTAGAAGATGGCTCTGCCGCTGACAGTACTCGTGTAAACAACAAACCTGCCAAAATGGTGATGGGTGACGGTAGCCTTACGCCGAATTTTGAAGCGTGTTTACTTGGGCTTAAAAAAGGTGACAAAAAGTCATTTAAATTAGGCCCTGAAGATGCATTCGGCCAGTCCGATCCGAATAATATTCACTATATGGATAGAAGCCGCTTTGGTGCAGATTTACAGGTTGAGGAAGGCATGATTTTAGCGTTTGCTCAGCCTGACGGTTCAGAGATTCCGGGGATTATTCGAAGTGCTGCTGGAGACTCTGTTACGGTAGACTTCAATCACCCGCTAGCAGGGCAAACGGTTATCTTTGACGTTGAAATTATTGATGTTAAACCTGGCGTGTCAGCACAAGGTGGAAACTAGTTATGCAAATTCATTTAGCTAACCCTCGTGGCTTCTGCGCGGGCGTTGATAGAGCTATCACCATCGTTGAACGCGCGCTTGAAATGTTCGAGCCGCCCATTTATGTACGCCACGAAGTGGTACACAATAAATTTGTGGTAGATGGGCTACGTGAGCGTGGTGCGCTATTTGTTGATGAGCTTCACGAAGTACCAGACGACAGCATAGTAATATTTTCTGCCCATGGCGTATCGCAAGCGGTAAGAAAAGAAGCGGAAAATCGCGGTTTAAAGGTCTTTGATGCCACGTGCCCCTTAGTGACGAAAGTACATATGGAAGTTACCCGCGCTAGCAAAACGGGTACTGAATGTATCTTGATTGGTCATGCTGGTCACCCTGAAGTAGAGGGCACCATGGGTCAGTACAGCAACGAAGATGGCGGTATTTATTTAGTTGAATCTGAAGCTGATGTGGCAACGCTTGAAGTTAAAGATCCGACCAATCTTTATTATTGCAGCCAAACTACGCTGTCTGTTGATGATACCGCCGATGTTATTGACGCACTTCGCGCTAAGTTCCCCAAAATCAATGGTCCGAGAAAAGACGACATTTGCTATGCCACGCAGAATCGCCAAGACGCGGTGCGTGACCTAGCCCAAGATTGTCAGGTTTTACTGGTTGTTGGGGCACAGAATAGCTCAAACTCGAACCGTCTTCGCGAGTTGGCTGAAAAAATTGGCGCAAAAGCGTATTTGATTGCTGACGCTAATTGCATTCAAGAGGAATGGCTAGAAGGTGTAGAGCATATTGGCGTTACTGCAGGCGCGTCTGCACCGGAAGTGTTAGTGCAAGGTGTGGTAAACAAGCTCAAAGCGTGGGGTGCTGTTTCAGCTTCTGAGCGTGCTGGACGCGAAGAAAATGTGGAATTTGCAGTACCTAAAGAGCTGCGTGTTAAACAGGTCGTTTAATTTATCCGCACTATCAAAATAAAAAAACACCGCACTTAGTTGCTAATGCCGATCAGTTAAGAATTTAATGATCGGTTGACCGATCTTTTTAAGGCTTCAAAATCCGGTATCAGGTAACTGATATCGGATTTTTTTATGGA
>NZ_JAKRFB010000059.1:0-24569 GCF_022348315.1 Alteromonas sp. MmMcT2-5
TGCCACACTTATAAGTAGTAACCCACCTCCGCAGCCATTTATTGGTGTGGTCTACAGAGGATTATGTCTTTTTAGAGGGGAAAATCCCTAGAACCCCAACAACCTCGCCATCGCATCCACATCAATTTTCCCGCTGCTTTTCTTGAAGCTATAACGGCCAGTGAACAGCGTATGCGTCCATGCAATGGCAAGTTGACGTTCTTGGGGGCTATATCTAGTCAAAGTTGCACAAGTCTTTGTAAAATATTGATTTAATCATCTACAAAATGACATTCGTCACCCTAAATAACCAAAAAAGGTTTCAACGTAAACAATTTTATTTGAACATTCGCAACGCGACGTTTAATGTGAATTACCAGAAGTAAGAAGCAATATTTGCTTATAGGATTGTGTTAAATGCCAAATTGGATGGTGGAATTTTTGTATGTTGTTCTAATGTCTAAGCGATGTGTTTTTGCGTTCTTGTTAGGGATTATCCTGTTCTTCTTGATAAGCGCTTATGGTCACCATGCTTTGGAAAATTTTCAACTACAAGGAGTTTTTAAAGGAATTGAAGATGTTGTCAGAGATAAATTTCTTAGACGGTATGATAAATTAGCTCTCGGCGCTCTGATTACCTGCTGGATTCTGGCAATTAAGTTTTATATCAAAGATAGAAAGCGTTTCTTATAAACCTGGAAAACCATGAAATGACATCTCAAGTTGCCATTCAATGAAATCGTAATAATAACTGTTATTACGATTTGGAAATGTCAGAATGTAGTGTTATGCTGATCAAATGAAATATCATCCCATTACTGACACCATCGAGCTTCAAGCGTTACAGCGAGATATTCTTGACTCTCAAGAATTTAAATCGGTGTACCCTACTTTGTCTGAGTATATTGATTCATTTGAGCAACAAGGCATTCCTGCAAAAAACGATTTGAAGCAATTGCTCAATTTCTTGGTAACAGGCCTTAGCAATGCAAAAGGCACTCAATCACGGTTCAGAAACGAAGCAGAGAGGTTTACCTTGTTTTGCTGGCACGAACGCGGAAAGTCTGTGTTAGATATTAAACTTGAAGACATAAAGTTGTATATCGATTGGATTTGGTCACCACCAAAAAATCTAATTGCTGATACAACAATATCGAGCCGCTTTAAATACAGATCTAATTCAGATATTCGTGTTGTCAATCCAGAATGGCGCCCTTTCGTGCATCGCACGCCTAAGGCAAATCGGAAAATCGAGTCATTGATAGCACCTGGAAAGGCTTCCAGTATCAAACATGCCTATAAACTCAGCCAAACGTCACTACGAAATTCATATGCATCATTAAATATTTTTTTTAAATGGTTAATCGATGCCGAACTGGTTATGCGTAACTATCTGGCTGACGCTAAGAAAAACTGTAAATATCTGATTAAAGGAAAAATATATCAGCCACCACATACGTTTGATGATGAGGTCTGGGATATATTTATACAATGCCTTACAGACGCAGCTGACGAAAACCCAAAGTTTGAAATTCACAGGTTTGTAGTGTTATCCCTAAAAGTATTATTCTTAAGAATTTCGGAATTATCCTCTCGTGACTATTACACCCCTTTGTTCAATCATTTTCGACCGGATCCTAGTAATGAAGGCTGGGTATTGCATGTCGTAGGCAAGGGAAAAAAAGAACGTGTAGTAACGGTGCCTGATTCGTATATTGAAAATGTGCTGGGTAGATACCGTGAATCGATGGACTTAGCCCCCCTACCCAGAATCGATGAGGATACTCCTATTCTCCCATCTACGAAAACTGGTAAACCGCTTAAGCAAGACAGTGTCAATAATATTGTTGAAGAAGCGTTCGATTTGGTTATTTCTACTCTTATGAAGAGTGGAAAGAAACAACAGGCGCTTGATATAGCCGGCGCATCATCGCATTGGTTGAGGCATACCGGAGCTACTCAAGCATTAGATGAATTGAACGAAACTATGTTAGCCGAAGAACTTGGCCATGCCAGTGTAAAAACTACAGTTGAAATTTATGTAGCTCCTGCACACAGAGATAGAATACGCAAAGGTTCTCAACGAAAGCTCTGAGCACAAAACCCATTATTCTTAACTTATCCTATGAAAACACAGAACGTGGTTATTCAGTGGAAGTGGGCAGCTTACTGCGACTTCAAGCAGTATCGGTTAGCTACCGGATCGCGCCAGGAAAAGACGCAGGAAAAGAGTATTTACCTTGCAAACCTTGCCCGAAAAAACGAAGGTAACTATAGTCATTTAGCACTAATAGACGGCTTTGGTTTGCATCCTGTCGTTTTCGCCGACACTCATCAAACAGAAAAGTTGGAGCACTGGTGTCGATATATAGAAAGGCCTTCCACATACCTCATACCGAAATTCAGTACCAAAGACCAGTTCACTTACTTATGTTAACGACAACTCATGTCATGTTATCTTCACAATACCTATTGTGTATACGAGTAACCAGATTTGAATGCAGCTGTCATTATGTCTAGGCTATAGTGTCGATAGTTCTTTATACTCCGAACACGCCGGATACCGTCGAATTGTTTACACTGATGTTGTCGACCCTGCAGCGACATCAACACTAATCCAATCAGATCGCACCTGTTGCTGCACTTTGCCCCCCGGCAACAATTTCCATTTTGCGCCTGACATTTCGTTAAGATTTCCCGTGTCCAAACGAAAGGCCGCCATTTCAGCAAGTGTTGGGTAACGTCCATTTTGAATTGGATAACCCGCCCGAATAAAACGCTTCTTGAAGTTAACCCGCAATTCGCCAACAATTAGCTGCAACGCGCCATTGGCATAAAACAGCGTTCCAGAAGTCGTTACGGGTTTACCTCCCAGTCCTAATATTTGGGGGGCGATTTCGCTGACAGAAAACGTCACGACTTCGCCTGCCGACAACTGAACTAATTGAGCATACACTTTTTGTCCTAAACGCTCGGCCAGTGAGGCAGAAAATACACTGGCGGACTCATGATCATAGCCAAGTAAGTCGGGTACGTTCGCCTCTTCCTCATATTTCAACCCTGCCAACATCTGTTTAACGGTTACTTCAGGAATGGTCGGCGATAGCTTGTCACTCCTTGCCCCTGGTAGTTCTTTGACTGCTATGTAATCTACCCCCTGCTGCCAGACAATGCGTTCCTCAGCACTCGCTGCAATTGATGAGAACATCACTACAACGACCATGATCCAACGGATTGATTTTGTATTTATCATGTTTAGCCTTCTCAATTCACATTAAAGTAACAATAATCAGCAATTCACATACCAGTCTGACGTTACAGTTATTAGCAGCCCGAGCACACCGCCAACGACACTGATAATTTAATAAAAATCATAATATTAAAGACAAATATATAGCAGCCTATGCACGCTTAACGGCAGGCCACATTGGCGTAAGGCGACTTCATTTGTAAAAGAAATGCGACAATTGCGATGCTACAGCTGATGCAAATCAGCTCGATTTCGCTGCGCCCTGAATATGCTCCACATTCAGAAAATATGAAAAAAATACATTTATTCAAACACATAAAGACAATCAGCGATATCTCTAAAAAATGGTGCGCCGATTGCTCAGGTAACCATGAAGCGACACCACTGCGCAGTTTGATCCGCAGTGCGTGTCACACGATATTTTCATGATTAAATTAAGAGAATCGCGTATGTCTGAGATACCTGTATATCAAAATTATATTAATGGTGAGTTTCAACCTCATTCAGCATCTTATATCGAGGTCACTAATCCCGCGAACGGTGAGCTACTCTCCCGGGTACCCAATGCGGATACGTCGGAGGTAGAAGCGGCCATAACAGCAGCGAAGAAAGCACAAAAAGCCTGGGCAGCGAAACCCGCGATTGAACGAGCACAATATCTGCACAAAATCGCCGATAAGTTGCGACAAAACGCGGAACACCTGGCAGCAGTAATTACCAAAGAACAAGGTAAGGTCCTCAGTCTGGCAACCGTTGAAGTAAATTTCACCGCCGATTACTTAGATTATATGGCTGGCTGGGCACGTCGAATTGAGGGTGAAATCATCACCAGCGACAGGCCCGGTGAAAACATTTTTATGTTCAGAAAACCATTGGGTGTAGTCGCCGGGATCCTGCCCTGGAACTTTCCGTTTTTTCTGATTGCACGAAAAATGGCGCCAGCACTGATCACCGGCAACACCATCGTCATAAAGCCTAGTGAAGAAACGCCAAACAATTGCTTTGAATTTACCCGACTGCTCGACGAAGTTGATTTACCCGCGGGTGTTTTTAACGTGGTTTGTGGCACTGGATATGGAGTAGGCCAAGCACTAACGTCAAACAGCCAAATCGATATGATCAGCTTTACCGGCAGCGTAGCTACTGGCTCAGCGATTATGGCAGCCGCCGCGCCAAATGTTACCAAGCTCAACCTTGAACTTGGAGGAAAGGCGCCGGCAATAGTGCTTGAAGATGCCGACCTCGATCTGGCAGTCAATGCAATTAAGGCATCCCGGGTTATCAATACAGGCCAGGTGTGTAACTGCGCAGAACGAATTTATGTGCACACTGCGGTAGCCGATAAATTTATAGAAAAGTTGAGTAGTGCGATGGCAGCGACGCGCTATGGTGACCCAATGAAACAGTCCGATCTGGAAATGGGACCTCTCATTAACCAAGCCAGTCTGGATAAAGTCATCTCCATGGTGAGTAAGGCGAAAAGCGAGGGTGCACAAGTCATCACCGGCGGTAAAGTTGCAGATATCGGCCCGGGATTTCATTACGAACCTACTGTTCTTGCAGGGTGCCACTCAGACATGGAGATCATGCAAAAAGAGATTTTTGGACCGGTATTGCCCGTGCAAGTAGTAGCCAGCCTGGAGGAAGCCGTTGAATTAGCCAACGCCTCTGAATACGGCCTGACATCCTCGGTTTACACCCGAGATCTCAGGCAGGCCATGCGTGCAATTGACTTACTGGACTATGGCGAAACCTACATTAATCGTGAAAACTTTGAAGCCATGCAAGGGTTTCATGCCGGTACCCGTAAGTCCGGGATTGGCGGTGCCGACGGCAAACACGGGCTCTATGAATATACCCGCACCCACGTCGCCTATGTGCAAAACTAAGTCTAATTAATCCATAAACAAAGCGCATTGTGGCGGTATACAGTGCGCTTTTTGCCGAAACGGCAATTACTAGCAGTTTTGTTAGGGCTGCAGCCCTCTGTATCACGAAGCTAAAAGGAAAATGAAAACTAACAACGCATAGTTCATATTATAGTTTACTGTTACAAACAGCGTTAGCCTCAGCATTTATAAAAAGTTTTCAGCGGTACCCATAGCCTATTTTACGTGAAAGTTAATCATGACAAGATTAAAAAAGAAACTAAACCGAATTCACATACCTACTTTTGAAATAAACTGCCCATATACCAATTCAGTTAACCAGCAGACAATTGAAGTATTCAGCACAAAAATTCCAGCTAATTTTGAAATAAAAAAGCTGAGCTAGTGTTATGTAAATTAGCCATCGAAGATTCAATAACTTTTTTTACTGAGCAAAAACCTCATAAATTATTTGACGGAAACGCCTTTTTAATAATCAATTCAATAGATATTTACTCATCAGTAGAAGAAGCTGATTATTTTTTTCAGAAGACTCAGGCATCCCCCCCTCAAAATAGTATTAGATTATCAGTTAACAACGCCAGAAATAATCACGTTATATTTATCAACAACTGAATTTAAAATTAAAAAGCCGCAGGTGTGATGCTGCGGCTTTTTATACACTCAGTAAACAATGAACAGATTAAAACGTCACTGAGACCTCTACGATAATACCGTCCCACTCTGCTCCACCATCAGCTCCGAATGCAGCAGTACCGCCTCCGGAATACTCTTCTTCTTCTTGCTTAACATATTCAGCTTTGAATAACGTGAAATCATTCATCCACCAGCCGCCGCCCAACTGCAAACGGCTTGCGGTGTTATTGCCGGTAATACCAACGCTTTCGTTATCTGATTCGGCGTAACGGGCTGCAACATAAAACTCTGAATTAATCATATAGCGCCCTTCTACAGACCAAAACTTCATTTCAGATTCCTGCTCTACATAACTGGTTTGAAACGCCCCCTGGCCATTTTCCCAGCTATAATCGTCTTTTGCACTCCCGTACAAAGCATGGAACATAACTGTATCGGTCATGTACTGGACATCAGCCTGCCAGATAAAGGCGTCAACGCCCGGCACAATCAACGGGTGGGTTACTCTGGCATTCGGTGCCGAACTGGCAAACTGATAGTTATCGCCGTCTCCCACAGCAATCAACGAGCCAGCGGTCTTCCCTTCTACAGCACTCATCTCATGATTGGTGGAAAAAACACCTGCTGCAAACGATAAACCATTGCTTAAATTATAGGTTCCGCGTAAGCCGTAGTTGTACCCTCGTCCGTCGGAAAAGTCCGCGAAAAAGTCCGGTGTCGACAACGTACCATCCCAGGTAATACTGCTGCCGCCTGCCAGTTTATGTACCCCATACAACCACAAACCTTCTTCTGCTGTGATCATGTCTACCAGACTATTGCCAACAAATGGGTTACTTTGCACTGCCGCACCATCAGAATAGCGCAGGAAGTTCTGCGTGGTGGCGATCATATTTCCCAGCCTGACACCCACTTCCTGATTAATCTGATACTGTATCCACGCTAAATCCTGGCTGATAGCAGCGCTGCCGTTATTCCAGTCGTTGGGCTCCTCGGCGAGTTCGGCAAAAACAGATAGCTTGTCTGTCAACTGCGCATTGATATTTAACGCAAAGCGTAAACGATGAAAGCCAGAGTCAGTGTTAGCATTGCCCGGGTCCGCTGCTGCGCCATCAACTTCCATCCCTGCCTGCCAACTTTGCATCACCGCACCAGACAACTGAATCCGGCTTTTTTCCTGCGCAAAAGAAGCCGGACTAAAATAAGTCAGCGCTAAGGCAGAAGTGGCTAGTACTATTTTATTAAACTGCATATTATTGTGTCCCCTGTTTGGAATTTAAACATTCATTCGCAAATAAGGGATGGCAAAGAACATGCCATTGTAATTAAATTGTAAAAATTAAGTTTAACCATTAATTTAAAAGGAATTTTAAATCAATACGAACTTTATTGGAAAATAACTGTTCTTAAAAATTAAACTAGTGTCGCACGCTATATGCAGCATAGTGCAACAATTAATTACGGCAATAAAAAACCGTTAATCACCTATTGATAATTAACGGTTCAGATAATATAACTCAGATTATTAGTAAATATCGTTGGGCTGAACAATATTGTATTTTTTCATTTTTCGGTAGACCGTTGAACGGCAAATATTGAGCTCTTCTGACACCGTTGTAATATTCCACCGGTGTTTTTTTAACGTGTCTAATAATAACTGACCTTCGTGACTGCCTGCATACTTAGACAAAGCCTTTTCTTTGACAACACCAGTCTCTTGCTCCGTATCTAACGCATCCAGCGAATGATGATCGAGAATCTCATCTGGCAAACTATCAAGCGTTATCAAATTGTTTTCGCTCACCGCAGCGGCATATTTCAACACGCTCATTAACTGGCGTATGTTGCCAGGCCAGTGATACATTTCCAGCGCCTGGCGAGCCTTTTCATCTATTTGATAGTCACCCAGGTGCTGTAGCTCTCGTCTTACTACATTGGCAATAATAGCTGATTTATCGGTACGCTCCCTTAGCGGTGGCAGTTTCAGCGCCATGCCATTGAGGCGGTAGTAAAAGTCTTCCCGAAACTCCTTTTGGTCTATTCGCGCTCGCAGATCCTGGTGGGTGGCAGAAATAACCTGCAAGTCCAACGCAGTCGGTTCGGTGGCACCTAATGGCATTGTTTCTCGCTCTGCCAGTACACGTAGCAAGCGTGTTTGCAATTGCACAGGCATATCGCCAATTTCATCTAAGAACAGGGTTCCTCCATTGGCCAGTTCCAGCTTGCCCTTCATGCCATTTTTGTTGGCGCCAGTGAAACTGCCACTGCGATATCCAAATAGCTCACTTTCTATCAACGTTTCAGGGATGGCAGCACAATTTAATGCGATAAAGGCATGGCCGGCCCGCGAACTGGCATCATGGATTGCCCTGGCAAAGGCTTCCTTACCCGTGCCGGTCTCGCCGGTAATTAATATTGGAATGTCTTTATCAATAACTTGCAGAACTTGTCGCGCGATTCTTTGCATCCGTGGATCTTCACCACTTAATTCGTTCAGTGAAGGATGCTTTCCTGAAGTTAAGGGAGAGGCTGCTTTAGCAGCAGTCCGAACCGATCCAGACGCCACCGACCGGGAACCAGGCACCCGCAATGCCAGTTCAATCTCTTCCAGTAATAGTGGCGAATAAACCTTTATAACATTGCTACCACCGTTTGTTTTGGTGAGTAACTCATCGATAGAAATACCAATGATATCTTGTAACCGGCTCCCTGGGAGCAGTTGATCAGTTGGCAGCAGTGACGAGTATTCAAAAAATGACGAACGATTTGCCCCGGTGATAACGCCTCTTTCGTTAACCGCTAATAGCTGCTCCTGCGCCAAATCGAAAAAGCTTTCCGCCGGACGAATATTCAACGTCATCTGATTCCGATAGGTCTTGCGAAAATAACTGTTTTCAATCATTCGCCCGTACATCATGACCATTTGCAGCGTCATAAACTGGCTGCTTCTGTTTTTGTCAGCGCCAAGACATGACGCGTTCAGGCAGCCACGTAATTCCCCCATGGGATCAAATATAGGGGTAACGGAACAACTTAAGTCTCTGTGACTGGGATAAAAGTGCTCATCCCGGTGAATAATAATCGACTCTTTTTCAACCAGACAGGTACCAATACCATTGGTACCTACCTGATCCTCCGCCCATCGTGCCCCGATAAGTAATCCTGACTCTTTGCTGCGGACTTTTTCCCGAGTAGGTAGATTGGTCGCCAGGGTTAACCCTGAAGCATCGGTTAGCACAACCGAGTAGCCTGCATCAGCAATTCGCTTCGATAAACCAGTTAGCCCCTGCCGGGCAATATTTAAGTAGTCTTCCTGTTGCTGCAATTGCAATCGCATCTCTGAGGACGATAAAACTTCAACCTCGTTGGTCGCATGCGGATCAAGGCCGTGCTTTAGCAAGCTACGTTGCCAAGAGCGGGAAATCGGTTCTGTCGGCTGAATATTTCGAAGCTGAAATTCGGCCGACATAAATGTTTCAGCACCACTAACGTCCATAGATTGCGAAGTTTGTTTCATCATTACCGTCGTACTCCGTTCTTAGTTTATTGCAGGCAATGTACTAGCAGCATCAGGCAATTCCCCTGGTCAACTATTCAACACCTTATCAAATTAACGTAATGATGCAATTTTTGTAACATTTTTTTCAAATATGCATTTTTTCTTGTATTTACCGCCACATTGATGTGGATCCGTTTGCCGCCCCACCATCAAATAAAGAGAAAAATAAAACAAATACAATCACTTATTATTTTTTAGTTGTTATTACTTAGTAGCTAAAAGCCCTGCAGGGAAAATACGGCAAAACGGCTCGGCAAATATTGGTAAGTGCGATTCTGCCAACCGCAACCGAAAAGTGTCTCATTGTTGCATTAACGCTGCGACAGGTGTTTCTTCACTCAAACGACTTTCTGTACTTAATTTTTTCAACGAAACAGCACGTCCCAATAAACCTTTTAAAAATCAACAAATTAAGAATATAACCATCGGGAAATGTTATTGGCATGTTAATTGATTTAGGCATTCTGCTCGAACAAAACGACTTTCAGAGGTAAAAAATGAAAAAAACTAGTGCTCCACACCTGAGCTACCTGAGTTGCTGTCTGGGGTTAGCAGGTATCATGGTTAGCTCTTATGCATCAGCCGCCGGTCTGACCAAGCTAACAAAAGAAATTAAAGACTACAAACCTGTCACGCAAAAGCGGTTAAACGAAGCAAACCCCAAAGATTGGTTGCTACCCAAAGGGAATTACGAAGGCTGGATGTTCAGTGAACTTCAGCAAATTAATAAAAAGAATGTTAAAAAGCTCACACCTGTCTGGACCTACTCCACCAACCTGGACTCCGGCCATGAGGCTCCCGCCCAGATCAATAATGGCGTCATGTTTGTATCAACACCCTACAATCACGTGATCGCATTGAATGCCAAAACCGGGCAGGTTTACTGGCGCTATAAGCATGACAATCCTTATGATCTGTCGGTGATGCATAACACCAGCCGCGGCATTGCCTTATGGGACGACAAAGTCTATGTCGCCGGACTTGATGGCACTTTGAATGCGCTGGATGCCAAAACCGGGGAACGCATTTGTCAGGCGCAGATTGGTGACTGGAGTATCGGTGCTTATATCACCTCGGCGCCCACTCCGGTGAAAGGTAAGATACTGGTCGGCCCGTCTGGCGGCGAGTATGGCGTGCGGGGCTTTTTAGAAGCGATGGACGCCGAAACCTGTGAACAGGCATGGCGCACATACAGCGTACCAGGTCCGGGTGAGCCAGGTCATGAAACCTGGAAAAAGCAAGGAAAACGCCCCGACGCATGGAAATATGGTGGCGGAAGCATGTGGATGCCGGGTAACTACGATCCAGAGGCCGACATACTTTACTGGGGAGTGGGTAACGGCTCACCATGGCTCGGTGATCAGCGCCCCGGGGATAACCTTTATGTGGCTTCATCGATTGCCATGGACCCGGACAACGGCAAGATCAAAGGCCATTTCCAGTACCATTACAATGATTCATGGGACTGGGCCGCCATGAATGCACCAATGCTGGTTAATTTTAAACAAAATGGCAAAACGGTTAAGGGCCTGGTCTCACCTCAGCGTAATGGCTACATGTATTGGCTGGAGCGCAGTGACGACGGTGAAATAGGTTATGTTGAAGGCAAACCCTTTGTTAAAAATAACGCCTTTAAGTCGCTTAATAAAAAAACCGGTCGCCCTACCTATGACTATGATCATGTTCCGGTCACGGGTAAACGGGTGGATTACTGCCCTAGTCTGTGGGGCGGTAAAAACTGGCCTTACGAGTCTTATAATCCGCAAACCGGCATGGTTTATGTGCCGGCCAATGACAACGTATGTAACTCATTCCTCGGCAAATTTCAGGATGATGTTGAACCTGCATCCGGTCAATTCTGGGCTGGCATCGATATTCCCGACCTCGATGTTTACCTTGATGACCCTAACAAGGGTGTAGGTCAACTTCAGGCCTGGAATATCAATTCCCGCGAAAAAGTCTGGCAACACGACTTTGGCAAAACCATGAACTGGGGCCCTGTGCTATCAACAGCAGGCGGCATTGTGTTTGGTGCTGGTACTAACGACCGGATACTACGCGCCTTTGACGCCGAAAGCGGCGAAGTATTGTGGGAATTCCCGCTTAACTCAACGGCCATTGCGCCCCCTGTGAGCTACGAAGTTGACGGTAAGCAGTATATCGCTATTACCGCTGGCTATGGCGTAGACGCACACTGGACCAACAGTGTTCTGGCCGACAAAGATGAATCTGGTGAATGGATCGCAGATGTCCCTGAGGGCGGGGTAATCTGGGTCTTTGCACTGCCGGATTAAGTCTCTTTGGGGTGACGAAAGTCGGCGCAATGGCGCCGGCTTCCAGGTTCGTTGTACATAAACAGATTCAATAAAGTAGTAAGAAGGTATCCTATGACAAATCGTACATCTGACAATGTCAGAAAATCCCGGTGCTGCCAGGCGGATTATGATGGACCAGATAATGGCTTTCGTCGGGACATGCTGAAGTACCTGGCCTTTGCCATTCCTATTGCCAACCTCTCTGTCAGCGGCAAGCTGTCAGCTGCTCAGAACCGACCTGAGCGACTGCCACCACAACCCGGCGACCGACTGACGTATTTCAGTAAAAGCAAACGCGGCCAGATTATAAAACTATCCGATTTGGCCGAACTCGACAAACAACAGCTCATTTTGCCCTACGACGCGCAGAATAACATTGTCCGCGACGGCTCACGCTACAACCAGGTGCTGCTGCAAAAGCTCCCCGAGAGCAAGCTTTCCAATGACACCAAGGCACTATCGGCCAGTGGCGTGGTGGCTTATTCAGCCATCTGTACACATGCTGGCTGCCCGGTCACCGGCTGGATGACAGACGAGGAAAACTACATGTGTCCGTGCCACCAGTCTGTGTTTAACCCCAAAGACAGCGGAGTTGTGGTGTCTGGCCCGGCACCACGAAACCTGCCCGCATTACCGCTCAAAGTTGAGAATGACGAAATAGTGGTAGCAGGCAATTTTAATAGTTGGATTGGCTTTGGTAAGCCCCCCAGATAACGGAGAGACCCCATGAACAACAAACATAAATTAATGCTTCCTGTTACCACTGGTCTGCTAATGACGTTGTTTTGCAGCCAGGCAATCAGTGCCGCTAAGCCAATGACAGGCGTGAGTTGCCAGGGTGGCTTTTTTGTCCGCACGCCAGATAAACATATTCACTGGATAAATGACGAAGAAGCAAAGCCGGTACAGGTTTACGCACAGGATGATGATATCTACGCAATGGCGGAATGTGGCACCGGAGTGGTTACCGTGTTCGAGAAAAAGCAGGCAGAAAAAACTGAGTATGCCGCTTATTACAGCCCTAACTGCAAAGATATTGGTCGCGAACAAGGCGAAACCCGCACGCTCTATCAGGGCGATGTAAAGATAAACCGCATCCGCCCGTCTGCTGATGGCCTGGAAATTCGCCTGGTGAATAACCAGTTTTTGCGCGGCAGTAGTTGCAGCGCAGTTAGCGCTATTAAGTAAGGCAAGAAAGGAAAAGGTAATGGGGCTCATTGGTCGCGGTAAGATATATATAGTAACACTGCTGACGCTGGTCAGCGCCAGTGGCAATGCGCGGTTGGAAGCCAATGAAGAGCAGGCTCTGAGCAAACTGTTAGACAGCTTAAGTGATTCTTATGCATTTACGGTTGATACTGTGTCGCCATCAACCGAAACACCAATGTTTCGGTTAGGCATGGAGCTGTTCTTTAGTAAATCACTCAGTGGTAATCAGGATGTTGCTTGCGCCAGTTGCCATCACCCATATCTTGCCGGGGGCGATAGTCTCAGCCTGCCGGTTGGCGAGTCACCGTATAATGACAATTGGGTAGGACCCGGACGCTGGCATGACTGGCAGCGTTCGGCCGATCCAAAAGCTGACGGGACACCCAATGTTGCCAGACACTCTCAAACCACGTTTAACGCGTCATTATACAGCCGCTCGATGTTTTATGACGGGCGCATTTTTGTGCTTGATCCTACCTTACGCTCCCATGGTGAAGATCAGCGCCACCGGACACCGGATAGTAATTTGTGGCAGGGCGATAGCTCTGCAGGACGCGATTTACTCGCCACTCAGGTGCGCTTTCCGGTGATATCCACCGATGAAATGCGTGGCCATACCTTTGCTGCCGACAGTACTAACGAAGGGGTACGCCACGCACTGATCGAACGGCTCAAACAAAGCGAAAATGTGCAGCAGTGGCTGCAGCTCTTTCGGCAGGCCTTCGCCTCACCCACTGGCAGCCCGAATTCGCTGATTACATTTGCCAATATCGAAACTGCTATCTCCTATTATCAGTCTACTCAAATCTTGCTGGATGCCCCCTGGTTTGACTATGTTAACGGTAAAGCCAACGCGCTGACGGCCAGTCAGAAGCGCGGCGCAAAGCTATTTTTAACCAGTACGGATAAGGGCGGTGCAGGTTGTATAAACTGCCATACGCCGCCAATTTTTACAGATGAGAAATTTCATAATATTGCTGCGGTGCAGATTGGACGTGGTAAACAACCCAATGGGGAAGATTTTGGCCGCCGCGGCGTAACACAACAAGACAAAGACCGATATGGATTTCGTACTCCTTCACTACTAAACGTGACGGCAACCGCTCCCTACACTCACGCTGGCGCTTTCACGGATCTTGATGCCATCATTGCGCATCATTTGGCACCGGATGAGTCGGTTAGTCAGTTTGACTTTAGTTTTGCTAACAACCCGCAATTGAAGCACGTAGCCGGGTTGCTCAGCGACAGTAAACAACACACCCAGGATGCACTGGCTCAGCTTAACCGGGAGCAAGCAGCAGGCAGCAGCCTGCTGCCTGCCGGCCTGACCCTAGCTGTAACGCAGATAGACGATTTAAAGGCCTTTCTAGCCAGCCTTACCGATCCTTGTATTACCGATAGAGCCTGTATGGCGAAATGGGTACCTGATAGCAATGCACCAGCCCCTGACGAGCACCGCCTCGTAGCAGAATTTCGCGGTCATATGCCTCCTCCTCAACCTGTAGCCATACACCTGGAGGCAACTCACACCAGTCTGCCTCATCAGACCCCGGGGCCAGCACTCCCTGCTGCGTTGCTTAGCGATGACGCATTTGGCTGTTCCCGCTCTGCACCGACGCATCAGTCTCTTGCCAAGCACCATAGCCCCCATCAAAGCGCCAAACGCTTTGATGAAGTGGCTGTGAGTGCCGGGTTAGCTCACAAACATCACATCAATTGGGAGAACTATACCCTGTCTTCGGCACAACGCCTGATCTTTAGCGGTGGACTGGCGGCCGGCGATATTGATGGTGACTGCTGGCCGGATCTATTTTTTGCAACCGGAGACGCGGCAGCGGACGTACTGTATAAAAATGAACGAAACGGCACCTTTAGCGATGTCAGTAAAGTGTGGGGATTAACCAGCGTTGAACTGTCTAACGGTGCAGCCATGGTAGATATTGACGGCGACGGCGATCTAGATTTATTCACCTCTAATCTGCTACAGCCCGAACTGCCATCCATCACCGGTCAAAAGATGCAGTTGCCAGACTCCCAGCTTCCCACGTTATACCTCAACGATGCGCAACAAAAGTTGCATGTTGCCGCTGACATCGGATTACAAATACAGCTTACCAGTTGGTCTTTTGCTTTTGCCGATGTAAATAAAGATGGCACCGTAGACATGCTGACCAACCATTGGCGCGGCCCCGGACTGGGCGGCGAACAGCCAACCCACCTGTGGAGCAACATAAGCAGCTCGGAGGGGATCTGGTTTGAAGGTCTGGATACCGAGGCAGGCCTTACAGATTTGGTAGGCAATGCAGACTTTACATTTACCGCTAACTTTACCGACATCAATAATGATGGCTGGCTGGATTTGTTGTTTGCAGCAGATTTTGAAACCAGCCAGGTGTATAAAAACCTCCGCGACGGTACTTTTGCTAGAGAGACCCACGCTCATGAGATTTCAGATCAGAATGGCATGGGGGCAGCCGTTGCAGACTATGATAACGATGGCTACCTGGATTGGTTTGTTAGCAGTATCTGGGACCCGAACGGCAAGCCGGAAGGTAGCTGGGGGGTCAGTGGTAACCGCCTGTACCACAATCACCAGGGTCGGCTGGAGGATGCAACAACACAGGCTGGTGTGGCCGAAGGGCTATGGGCTTGGGGCGCATGCTTTGCCGACTTTAATAACGATGGCTGGTTGGATTTATTTCACGTTAACGGCTTTGATCTGCCGCCACAACTCAGCCGCCATCTTGGTAACCCGCTGGCGTATCGTCGCCTGAAGCAAGCCATGGCTGAGTTTGAGAACACCCCGAGTCGGCTTTTTATTTCTAATCAGGACGGTACATTCACAGAACGCAGTCGTCAGTGGGGGATCACCGATACCTTTTCTGGCCGCGGCGTGGTCTGCATGGACTACGACCGGGATGGTGATGTGGATATTGTGGTCAGTAACCACGAACAGCGACCGGTACTGTATGCCAATCGTCACAACGATGACGCCAGCAACAACTACTTATCCATCACCCTGCGCGATAGTACGCAAAACACCCGGGCACTGGGCGCTAAAGTGCATGTGACTACCGGCAACACTACCCAGTTGCAGGAAGTACGCGCAGGCGGCGGATTTTTAAGCGGTGCGCCGTCAACCCTGCACTTTGGTTTGGGTGACGCCAGCCAGGCCGACACCATTACTATTGAATGGCCAGACAAAACAGGAAGTGTCAGTACGTTTCACAATATTCCGGCTAACCAGTTTTTATACATCCAGGCCGATCGGGGAACTATTGAGCAACGCTCACCTTCGCCCCCACCCCAATCGCAGTAACGAACAGAGGCAGTAACACGCTATGCGCTTAAACCAATGCTACAACTATCAGGACTTCAGAACCCTGGCGAGAAAACGCCTGCCAGGCCCAATCTACAATTACATCGACGGTGGTGCCGATGACGAGGTAACCATGCGGCGTAACACTGAAGCCTTTAATCAGTGTGATTTAATTCCCGGGGTACTTCGCGGTGTCAAAGATGTTGATCTGAGTATCGAGGTGATGGGTCAGCGACTTGAATTACCTGTGTACTGCTCTCCTACCGCCCTGCAACGGTTATATCACCACCGAGGTGAATATGCAGTTGCGGCCGCCGCCGAAAAGTTTGGCACTATGTTCGGCGTGTCGTCGCTGGGCACCGTGTCGATGGAGAAAATTGCACAGGATTTTGATATTCCCCAGGTGTATCAGTTTTATTTTCACAAAGACCGCGAGCTTAACCGGGCCATGATGGAACGGGCGAAAGCCAGTGGCATACAAGTTATGATGCTGACGGTAGACTCAATCACCGGTGGCAATCGGGAGCGGGATTTACGTACCGGCTTTTCGATACCCTTTCGTCTGACCCTGGGCGGCATGGTTGAATTTGCCAGTAAACCCGCCTGGGGCATCAACTATCTGCTCCACGAAAAATTCTCCCTACCACAACTGCAGGCCCATATTGACATGGACGGCGGCAGCAGCTCTATCGGTGATTATTTTACCAATATGCTGGATCCGGCAATGAACTGGCAGGATGTGGCCGACATGGTTGATTTTTGGGATGGTCAGTTCTGTTTAAAAGGCATTATGAGCGTTGAAGATGCCAGGCGTGCAGTAGACATTGGCTGCACCGGTATCGTGATTTCTAATCACGGCGGGCGCCAACTTGACGGCTCACGCAGCTCTTTTGATCAACTGGCCGAAATTGTCGACGCAGTAGGCAATGATATCGACGTTCTTTTTGACAGCGGCGTGCAGCGTGGCTCACATGTACTCAAAGCACTGGCGCTGGGCGCAAAAGCGGTGGGAATTGGGCGGATGTACCTGTATGCACTGGCGGCGGCCGGACAACCAGGTGTGGAGCGGGTCCTTAAGCTCATGCAGGCTGAAATTGAACGCGACATGCGACTCATGGGCTGCAGCAGCATAAAGGACCTGCAACGGGAACATGTTCGCTTTCGTCCCTGATCCCCTGCCCGCAAAACGGAAATAACCCCTATAAAGCGATGACTTCATGAACTCACCTGTTCGCGACACATCGACAACTAACGACTGAATCAGCAAGGCCAATATGACTCAGCATCACCTAATGACCTCACTAACATTAACCATACTTCTCATGAGCCCGCCTCTGCTTGCTGCAGCAGTAACACCATCAGCGGGACCACCAGCAGCTGAAGATATTGAAGTAGTAAAGGTGACTTCAACGAGATTATCACGGGATCTCTTTGCTACCCCGGCGGCAGTTTCGCTACTCGATGCCCGGCAGGAACTGCAACTGCAGGAAGCACTGCAATTAAACGAAG
Source organism: Alteromonas sp. MmMcT2-5 (assembly GCF_022348315.1). Classification (NCBI taxonomy): domain Bacteria; kingdom Pseudomonadati; phylum Pseudomonadota; class Gammaproteobacteria; order Alteromonadales; family Alteromonadaceae; genus Alteromonas; species Alteromonas sp. MmMcT2-5. The sequence goes on from NZ_JAKRFB010000059.1 coordinate 17,666, forward strand.
CGCTTAAGTTTGTGCCTGGCGTATATTTTCAGAATCGCTACAACTTTGCTCAGAACCTGCGGATATCCATCCGCGGTTTCGGTTCGCGCGCTCCGTTTGGTGTGCGCGGCTTGCAATTGCAGGTTGATGACATCCCTTACACATTGCCTGACGGCCAAACCCAGGTGGATGATATTGATTTAAACAGCGTTGAACAATTACAGGTTATCCGGGGCGCAGCAGCAGTGCAGTACGGTAATGGTGCTGGCGGCGCAATTGATATCACCACTGTGACCGGCGATAGCCTGCAAGGAGTTAATGCCAGTCTGAATGTCGGCAGCCATGATTTTTATAAAGTAAACCTGCAGGCTGGTACCCGCGAGAACGACATCGACGCGGTTATCAGCATAAGCCACCTTAACTTTGCCGGCTACCGGGAGCAAAGTCAGGTAAAGAAAAGTACCCTGCGCGGTAAACTGCGCTGGGACCTCAGTGACACTAAAAGCTTTACGATAATCACCTCGCTGATGGATATGCCTGAAGCACAGGATCCGGGAGGCCTTACTGTCGCGCAAGTGGCTTCAGATCGACGCCAGGCTACCTTTATGGCCAGCAGGCTAAACAGCGGGCAGCAAGTGGCACAGCAAACCATCGGACTGGTTTACCACGATGAGGACATCTTATATGGCAGTTGGTCTGCCAATACCTTTGCTACTCACCGCAACTTTACCCAGCAGCTACCCTTTCCTGGCAGCAGTCTGATTAGGTACGACCGTTGGTTTTATGGCGGCAGTATTGAGCTTTCTCAGGACTGGCAGAACGCTGGCTGGCCAGTAAGGTATACCGCAGGCGCAGAAATCCGCCGTCAGGAAGACGACCGCACCCGATTTAGAGTCACTCCGGATAAAGTTGTCACGCAGCAAACCGCAGATGAATTGCAGCAAGCCACTTCAGTTGGCGTATTTGCCATTGTCGACTGGTTGCTCTTTGACACCCTCACCCTGACCACCGGCGTGCGTTATGATGATCTTGCAATGTCGATAAACGACCGGCTCGGCCTTAGTGCGGTAGGCTCAGGCGAGCGCCACTATCACCAATGGAATGGCAACATTGGTATAAGCTATCGGCCAGGCACGCAACACCAATGGTACGCCAATGTCGCTTCAGCCTACGAGTCACCTACCTTTACCGAGTTTGCCAACCCGCAGGGCAGCGGCTTCAATCCCATCTTAAAACCCCAGGATACCGTGAGTCTTGAGCTCGGTTGGCGCGGCCAGTACAACGATTTAAGTTATGATGTAGCGCTGTTTTCAATCCGCGTTACCGACGAACTCATTGCCTACGAGATTGACGGTCGGGCATTTTATGAAAATGCCGGCAAGACCAACCGCCATGGCCTTGAAACGGCCCTTCAGTGGCAACTTAACCAACACTGGCAATGGCGTAGCGCGCTGACACTGGCCCGCTATGAGTTTGGTGACTTTGCCGCACTCAGCGGCGACAACCTGGATGGCAACCGGATGCCAGGCTTACCCCAAATTCAATGGATTAATCAGCTCAACTGGCAACAAAATGCATGGCGAGTGGAACTGGAAGGTACATTCAGTGGTAACTACTATGCAGAAAACAGCAATACAACGGAAATAGCACAGTATTGGCTGGTGACCGGCCGGGTTGGCTATGATATTAATTCTACTTTGCGAATTCAGGCCGGTGTGCGTAATCTGTTCGATAAGATGTATTTTTCGAATGTCAGAGTAAACGCCAATGCCGACCGGGAAGTAAGCAGTCGGGGTTATTTCGAGCCCGCCCCGGGTCGCAGCTTTTACTTCGGCCTGACTGCCCAATTTTAACTGCATAAAACCTGCGCAACGCTATTACACGGTGAGGTAAGCGTGGAGTAAATTGCGCGCGAAACCTGCGGCAGACTTCTTAGAAACGTTAACCATTTCTAAATGCTGCAGAGCTTTGCACATAAGTGACCTCCGACTTATAGAGCTTAACCAGCAATTATACTGTAAACGCGATGAGCGTTGCGAAAAAATATCATTCAGATCGAAACACATTGCAGGAATGAATGACCATCTTGATTGTTTTGTAATCTATAGTGTTGTAGCAGCATACACACCTCACGGAAAGAATTTAATAAAAGCAATGTCTAATACTAAACAGTATTAGACATTGCGAGAATGGGTACCAATTAACCTTATTACTCTTATGCGCTTGCTACCCACATACTCAAAACATAGAAAAGAAATAAAATTGTCCCATGGTAAACAAATTACCTTTTCGCTATTTGATTTACTATTCCATATCCAGTGTTGCTTTATAAAACTGATTGAGCTTATTTATAGCTTCACTAACGTATTCAGATTTCCAGTACGTCTCAATATGGCTAGCGCCATCAATCAAGTACAACTCCTTTTCCTTAGCATTAACAGCGTGCTCAAAAGCATTTTCTGACATATAAAGGGAATCTGCTTCGCTCCCTGCAATCATTAATAAAGGCTGATTTATTTTGGGTGATTATGAGTAAAACCATAATACTCAAGACCTTCTCGATATAGTTCAAAGGGCAACTTTGCGGTTTGTTCTCTAGTTAGACTCTGGCCACCTACATATTCCACATTACCATTTTCAACTTCGAGCCTTTTAGCTTCTGTTGCTTCACTCAACCGCTGCTGTATGGTATCAAGCTGTGAATCGATATATCCATTACGGCGAACCCGTCCAGAATTGAACATAGATAAGGTCGCTACTGACTGAAAGCGTTTATCTGTTTGTGCTGCCGCAAGTGAATAGCCACCGCCTCCACAAATACCGAGCACACCTAATCTGTTTGCATCTACGCCATTAAACTCACTAATGAAGTCTGCCATACCATGAATGTCGTTGATTCTGTTAGGTGGGATGTCGATATAGCGCGGTTCACCGCCAGAGCCACCTTGATACGCAGCATCAGCTGCTATTGTGATATAGCCTAGCTCCGCTAGACGTTGAGCATACAAGCCTGCTACTTGTTCTTTTACACCACCATTTGGGTGCGCTACCACTATAGCAGGGTAACGTTTACTTTTTTCATAACCAGGTGGAGTGCAAAATTTTGAATACACTGGTGCGAAACGCAAGAGATGAAATGCTGGCAGCTGTAGAGAGTACTGAAAAAAAATCAATAGAAAACTATCTAGAAAAGACTAGAGGACAAGAAATAAAATTTACAATAACGATGTCTCAATTAGAGGAAGCAGTTGATTTGGAGATAAAGAGCCGTAAATTGATTGAAGAATTACTGTTTAACCTCGGAACAACTGCGGTGCAATGCGATATCATTAATTCTCAAGGAGTTGAAGAGTGGGTCGTGATGCCTCTACTCACTAAATTCAATTTAGAAGATAATAAAATTACTTATAGGTTTTGTAGTGAACTTCGTGAAGAAATACTTATCAGTAGAGCAGAGCCTGTAACAGATTCTGTGTAACTTCCATTAGTTATTGAGTTTGAGGCGTTCCTCGGATTCAATAATAAAACGACTCATCGCCTTACGCCAGTTTCGAATCGGCATCGACCATTTTTTGCTGGCATCTTTTATTTTTAAGTACGCCATTTTTCTTACAAAACCATCACTGCGGAAGATCTTCCGCTTCTTAATGACTTCGTGGATAACGCTGTATAACGGTTCAATGGCGTTGTCTACTTCCCCATTAATGAGACAGGGCTGAATTAGAGTTTTCTAGCTTTTCTCGGTAAGCTGCCGGAGGCAGGTTACCCAGACTTTCATGTGTTCTTTCTTCGTTATAATCCAGTCGCCAGAACCAAGCCATTTTGCTGCGGTTTACCTGGCTGAATATATACCAGTTCAATATTATTAGATTCACACCAATCCGTCAGCGTCGCCGAAATTAGCTCTGGGTCATTATCCACACATAGCTGAGTTGGTAATCCTCGCTCAGACTTAAGCTGTTCTAACACGCGTACGACACGACCAGCGGGCAAAGACGTATCAACTTCAATAGCGAGGCACTCTCGCGTGCCTTCATCCACTACATTCAGTGTTCGGAACCGTTTACCGCAATATAACGTGTCGTGCATAAAGTCGAACGCCCATTGATGGTTTGCCTGATCCTGCACTTCTAATGGCTGGGCTATTCGCTTGGGCAGTACCCATTTAGTTCTGCCCCTCAGGTTCAATCCCATCTGGCAGTAAACGCGATAGACGCGCTTGTGGCTGAAGGGAAAGCCTTTGAAACGCATTCAGCCAAAACACTTCCAGAAGCCTGCTCATGGCGACTTGTCCAAAACCGCATTGATAGCATCAATGACAACTTTCAGAAGCAGCCTGTCTCCTTATGTCCGTCTGTAGGTAATATCAGAGACAAGTTCCACCAAAGAATACTTTGGTATAGTTATTTGGTTACTCTTTGGGCTTACGTCAACTCTGAGCATGGTGAAATTAGGCCTTTTTTTTCCGAACATTTCTTAGGAAAGTAGTATGTAATAATTTAATAACCTACCGAACAATAAAAAATATATTTTGAGTTGTCATTTCTAATTTCGTTCCTTCAAAGCTAATCGAACCCAAACCACTGATTAATATAGATTAATTATTTTTAGTGCTCGCTATTTTAATTTTATTGATTTGCTTAACACTATTTTTTAGTAAAATTATAATTTTTATTTATTCTATAAAATATGAATTAAGTTGCTGTATCTATTGCTTTTTTTGAGGCTTTAAGTGTATTGGTAGGTTATATATAACCTTCTTCTCACTAAAAAAGCCTTCACAACTCCTCGTTTCAAAAATTTTCATTTTCGATATAAATCTTTTATTTTACACCCTCTACCATTAAGCTCATGACTTTTAACACCTTTTACTCATGATTAGTAAGCTAGGTAGGTTATTTATAACCTTCTTGATAAAAATGGTGAAATGATGGTAGTTGCTCACCAATTATGTTGACACCATGATTTGGCCTCCCACCAGACAAAGCATGCGTGTTAGCCGTACTCTTATTGGTTTAGTGACACGTTTGTGTCCCAAGTGACATTTTTGCGTCCCAGCGTACTTTGGTATGTACAAGATGAAAAATGTAGTTAGGTGAAAAAACATAAGTAATGATAATGAGCATCCTTCTATTGTAAACGTCCGCTAATCCCACCTAGCGCTTAGCAAAGTGCCATGGTAGTAGTTGCTCGATGTTCGGCGCTGGCTTGCTGAACTCATCAAGGCAAGACATCACATACTCGAACACATTGAGGTCGTTGGCCTTTGCGGTTTCGATAATACTGTAGAGCACCGCACTGGCGTTTGCGCCTGTGGCGGTTTGGCTAAACAGCCAATTTTTTCGGCCTATCACGAACGGTTTAATCGCGCGCTCAGCGCGATTGTTATCGATATTCAGTAATCCATCGAGTGTGTAGCGTACAAGCTTTTCCCATTGGTTCAAGCAGTATTGTATCGCTTCACCTAATTTGGTTTTCGGTAGCACTTGGTGTACTGATTTCTCTAGCCATGTATGGAGCTGGTTGAGCAACGGCAGGCTCTTTTTTTGTCTGGTAAGGTAGCGCACCTCCACCGTTTTATCTTTTAATTGAGTTTCGATACGATAGAGTTTTTGGATGTGATTCAGAGCCCAGTCTGCTTTGCCGCTGCCTTCTTTACCCGCGCCTTTCTTTGCTTCCATAAACTTACGACGTGCATGGGCCCAGCTTGCGACAGGCTAAGCCTGAGAATAAAGGAGGTAACTATGCTGTAACCAAAATTATTCGTTGAATTCCAGAGGGTTCAACTCCCTCTCATGTTCACGTTGGAGGCTTCATTTTGTTGGGAATGGGGTCAGTACAGTACATATCGTAATGGTAAGAGATGTATTGTCCGACCGGGATCTATGGCCGGGGCAAAGGTACAGGATGGAATTCTCAGGAACCTGTGAGATCCAGTATTGACCTGAGTATTAATAAGCGTTTGGCTTTAGCTATTAACAAAGCCGGGCTGTCTGGTAACGGCTTCTAATCAGACAGAGCGAACATGAAGCACGCTCAGGAGCTTAAAAGCGAATCCATAAGTGATTAGGTAGTAGATGCTGGAAGTCTTAGTGCGCCATAGTACTGTTGACTTGGGGGAACTCTGCTCAGGAGGACCCTAACGAGGAAAGGGCGCACCATAACTTTTTAACTGTTGATGGGAAACATAAAGGTGCTCAGAAACCGATGATTGTGTCAACGAAACAACAACAGATAGCCAAATTGGCTAAAGAGAAACCGAAACTAGTATTCACATCACTCAATCATCAGCTGGATATTGAGTGGCTATATGAAGCGTATCGGCTCACACGTAAAGATGGCGCAGTTGGCATAGATGGTGAAACAGCACGTGACTATGAACAGCACTTGGATGCAAATCTGCAATCATTGCTTGAACGAGTCAAGTCTGGACGCTATCGAGCGCCTGCTATTCGTCGCGTGTTTATTCCCAAGGGCGATGGCAAGCTGCGTCCACTTGGGATCCCCACATTTGAAGACAAGCTTGTTCAACGTGCTGTTGTAATGCTACTGGAGCCAATATACGAACAGACGTTCTATGACTGTTCATTTGGTTTTCGACCGGGCTACTCTGCGCACCAAGCGCTACAAAGTCTTCGTAATCACATCATGGATGACGGGGGGAAGTGGGTACTAGACGTGGATATACAGCAGTATTTCGATACCATTGAACATACTCAGTTGAGAAACTTTTTAGACCAACGAGTGACGGATGGCGTTATTCGTAAAATGATAGACAAATGGTTAAAAGCCGGTGTGATGGATGGGAGTAAACTAAAGAAGTCTGTAATCGGGACGCCACAAGGCGGTGTTATTTCTCCTTTGCTAGCAAATATATACTTGCACTATGTATTGGATGAATGGTTTGCCAATACGGTTAAACCTC
>NZ_JAKRFB010000060.1:0-22032 GCF_022348315.1 Alteromonas sp. MmMcT2-5
TTAAGCTTGGAAACGAAAGTAACCCACAGCTGGAGGCTATATAATACAAAGCCTGTAGCGTTCTATGTTACTTTAGAGGGGAAAATCCCTAGTACCCCAAAGCGGTGGCGATTACCTTCTGGCCCTAAAAGGCAATCAAAAGGAACTTCATGATGCCGTGCGCAATGAACTTTCGGGTGCCATAAACAAGGAAGTGATTTGCCTAGAAAAACATCATGGACGAGGCGAAGCGAGAGCGTACCATGTTATGGATGCGGCATCGTTAGTGAATAGGTTCCCTGAATGGAAAGGGCTGAAAACTATCTGGGCTGGTCTTTAGTTCTGCTTCCTCTAGTGCTGATACAAAGGTTCTGCCTAATTCGTTGGTACTAGAACCGTCAGCTAGTACAAATATCTTGTCAGACGGCCGACGATTAGGAAAACGCTCCATTAAGTTCATTAGGGGGAACACGAACTCATCTTTACACACGATGGTTCTCGTTCCCGTGTGTTTTGTAGTCTTACCCTTCCTTACTTTAATTTTGAAAATGACTTGATGCTCTTGCCTTGTCATTAGGATGTCAGACCAAGTCAGCTCTTCCATTTCAGTGCCAGGACGAATACCTGTATTGATGACTACGTCAGCATAATCAAGCAACAACTCTCTTATTTGTCTAGTCTTTTTCTTGCGGCTGTTGTCCCTCATGTTTTCTAAAGTTTCAACAACCTTCTCATATTCAACTTCACTGAAAGCAGCACGTCTAGCCCCCTGCTCTCCTTTGTTGCTTAATACTGGCACTTGAACTGATAACATCCATTGGTTTTCGACCGCAGCTTTAAACACCATTTGTAGCGCCGCGTTATGATTTACTAGAGTAGACTTTTTGAGAACCTTACCAGCCTTTTGTATTCGCCAAATGTCGAACTCTTTAAGCTTGTCTTGGTCATTAGAAGTGATATAAGTGCGGTCAAAAAAATGGAATGTGATATTTTTTCAAAGCTCCCATGTAGTCTTTGTAGCTAACTTTACCGCCGCCGTGCGCAAGCTCATGTTCCATAGCTAGAATACTCTTCGCAGCTACATCGCGAAAACGCTTGCTCGTTGTAAGAGTTCCTATTTCCGCTTTTATTTTCCACTCCATGCGTAGCAATCTAGCCGCTGCTACAGCTTCTTCTTTATCAACTTGTTTAGTTGATTTGCAGTGCCATTTCCCGAAAAGTTGAAAACGGGCGTACCACTTTTTGCTGTTATCTTGCTGGAAAAGGTAGAGCGTTTCGTCGATGTCGTGTCTTGCTAACTGCTTAGCCATAAATACTCATTTGCAAAGAAAAAATAATGCGCTTACTACGAGTATATATGGCTTATTGCCAATAGCTAACTTTTTTATATAGATATTTTTCGGTTATGTTAATACACATTAACAGTAATTAAATCTGCATAAGACGAATGGCGCATTGAATCAACGTAGTACAGGCATTTACATATACCACCTCTACAAAGTCACACTTGCATAACTTCATTTTTAAAAAAGCCAAGTTGGGGGTAAAGCCGGCTTCTTTATCATTTAAGACTCAACTTAAAAAGAGTCTTTTTCTGAGGTTGCTCTAAGCTGTCCAGATATCTTACAGGTAGCCTCATTACTAGCCTTTTTCACGGCTTGTACGTATATGCTTTTTGCATTTACCGGTGTTTCTTTGCTGTTGCCCAACAAGCTAATAACGGTGCTTACCGAACCGTCTAAACTAAAGATAGGCGCACTTACTACATTAATGTCGGGCAGAAAATCTTCTTTAAAACAGCACAAGTTGCTTTGTTTTATGTCTTCTAACAATTCGTAGAACACCGCTTTTTTTATAGGCTTGCCCATGTAGCGTGGCATAGGTGCGGGGGAATCGTAGTAGTGTTCAACTAACGCCTTACAGCGCAGTTTAGGTAGATGGGATAAGAAAATACGCCCAGCAGCAGAGGTAAATGGCGACAACTCTGAGCCCAAACGAATATTCACCGCCAAAAAGTGACTAGAGTCTAACCACTTTATCACTAACGGTACATCTCCATTCCAAATGGTTACAGTAATCGTTTTATCTAATTCTTGGTGTAGCTTGTCTGCATATTCAAAGGCCACTTGGACGGGGTTTGAATGTTTTAGTGCCGACATGCCCAAGCGAATACTGCTGTTTGAAAGCATGTATTTGGCATTGTCTAATTGCGACACATAGCCAAGCTTAGTCAAGCTAACCAAGTATTTGTGAAGCCGACTGGGGCTCATTTCTGCCAGCTCAGATAACTTGGTTAGCGAGATAGGGCCGCTGTGCTCAGAGATTAACTCTAATACCTCAAGCCCTAGTTCAAGAGAGCCAATGCCTTTTCGGGTTGCAATTGCTTTGTCGTCATCCATTTTGTTGCTGCCTCTTCATCCAAGTGGGCGTCATGCTACCCCAGCTTCTCACCGTATTACAGCGCAATTAAACCGCAAGGCTGGTTTCAATAAATGCGCGATTTTCCTCAAGGGCTTGCGAGTCACCGTTAAATTGCACTTTCCCTTTCACAATAAGAATGTGCTGGTCGCACAGCGTCTGCAATACCTTAATGTTTTTATCCACAATAATGGTCGACACACCGGTTTCTTTAATTTTGCGAATAACATCCCAAATCTCTTTGCGAATGAGCGGTGCTAAGCCTTCTGTGGCTTCATCGAGTATCAGCAAATCAGGGTTGGTCAAAAGGGCTCTACCTATAGCTAGCATCTGCTGTTCACCGCCAGAGAGTTGAGTACCTTTATTGGTTAAGCGTTCTTTTAAACGAGGGAATACCTCAAGCACCTTGGCATAAGTCCAGTGCGCTTCACCTCGCGAATTTTTGCGCGCAGCCATTTGTAAGTGCTCTTTCACTGTTAAGTTGTGAAACATGCCCCGCCCTTCTGGCACATAAGCAATGTCGTTACGCATGCGTTTCCACGTGGGCAGAGCATCAATTTCTTTGCCCTTGTACAACACAGCGCCACTACGCGGCTTTACAATACCCAAAATAGATTTCAACGTTGTGGACTTGCCCATGCCGTTGCGGCCCATAATACTTACGGTCTGCCCTTTTTTAATGGCAAAAGATACCCCGTGCAGAATATGGCTTTCCCCGTATAAGGTATGAATGCCTTTTACCTCTAGAATGTTGTCTGTCACGTTAAAATACCTCGTCATCGTTGCCCAGATAGGCTTCTTGAACTAAAGGGTTTGCTCGAATGTTATCTACCACATCGGTGATCAAATGCTGCCCGTCCACCATCACGGTCATTAGGTCAGATAGCTCAAAAACGGCATCCATGTCGTGCTCTACCAGCACAATGCAGTAGCGCTTTTTCAGCGACTTAAGTAGGTCAATAATGATCAGCGACTCTTCATGGCCCATGCCCGCCATTGGCTCATCAAGCAAAAGCACTTGGGGGTCGGTCGCCAATACCATGGCAATTTCTAGTTGACGCTGCTCACCATAACTAATGGCGCTGGCTTTGGTATTGGCTTGCTTCAATAACCCAACCTGTTCAAGGGCATCTTCGGCAATCGCAGTTACATGCTTACTTGAATGCTTCGACTTAAACATATTGAAGCTGCTACCCACCCGTTGTTGGGCGGCAATGCAGCAGTTTTCCAGGCATGTGGCATCTTTGAAAATATTGGTTTTCTGAAAGCTTCGCCCTATGCCTTTGCGGCAGAACTGATGACTTTTAAGCCCCGTAATATTTTCACCGCGATACAAAATTACCCCCTTAGTTGCCGGATATGTACCGCACAATATATTCAGCATGGTGCTTTTGCCCGCGCCATTAGGGCCCACAATGCTATGTAGTGACTTGTCGTAGAACTTAATATTAAATTCGTTGAGCGCCTTTAACCCGCCCCAGTGTTTTGAAAGGTTTTCAGCTTGTAAGATACATTCACTCATTTGCGTTTCCCTCCAACCAACTGCTCAATTAGCCCAGCAATACCACTTTTTAGTAGCAGCACCATTAAGATGATGAGCGAGCCCATCCAGAACATCCAATACTGTGTCATGTGTTCAATGCCGTAGTGCAAGCTCTCGTAAACGAATACACCTAGAATTGCCCCAAAAATAGTGCCCAGGCCACCTAAAATAGCCATGACTAATGCAGAAGCAGAGACTTCCCAACTCATCATGGTTGGATTAACAAAACCGTATTGAAGCGAGAACAAGTAGCCTGCGTAAGCAGCAAGTGACGAAGACAATACATACGACACTAAACGGAAGTGGAAGATGTTGTAGCCAAGTGCAGTGGCACGCTCAGGGTTTTCTTTTATTGCGTCAATCACCCGCCCAAACCGAGAATGCAAACTAACTTTACAAAACACGTAGCAGTTAAATAGCGATAGCAAGCACAGGTAATAGAAGTGGTTCTCGTTATCTAAATCTAAGAAATTCAAACCAAAAATGCTGGTCTCGGGTTTTAGATAAATAAATAGCCCGTCTAAGCCGCCGTATTCCGTTGAGTCGGCAAAGAAATAAAAGGTCATTTGCGCCAATGCCAGCGTGATCATGATCATATAAATACCGCTGGTTCTTAGCACAATAAAGCCAACAATAAGTGCGATAACACCGCTAGCGGCCATGACATAAAAGGTATACAACCAAAAGTTAACCACTTCGTATTCGGGGATCATAATGGCAAATAAGTATCCGCCTAATCCGTAGAACATGGCGTGACCAAGGGTGATAAGGCCAGTTCTTCCCACCAAGTAGTCCAAAGACATAACAAAAATAGACAAAATCAGCATGGTGGAGATTTTGTTTACGTAAAACGTGTTCTCATTGAAAAATAAGGGAATACCCAAGGCAATAAAGAAAAACGCAAAAATAAATACTTTTTCAGCTTTGCTAGAAAATACAGACATCGTACAACCTTAACTTTTGAAAAGCCCTTGTGGTTTAAAAATAAGGATAAGTGCCATTAGCAAGTAAATTGTCATACTCGACATGCCGGGCAACAGCACAGATGCGAACGTGTCAACAATGCCTACTAGCAAGGCCGCCACAAAAGCCCCTTTTATTGAGCCCATTCCCCCAATAACCACTACAACAAAGCATGAAATGAGTACGCGCTCTCCCATACCAGGTACTAAACTCACCACAGGCGCAGAAACAATACCGGCCAAGGCAGATAAGGTAACGCCAACGGCGAAAACGACAGTAAATAATGTGCCGATATTCACGCCCAAGTTCTCAACCATTTCACGGTTAGACTCACCGGCGCGGATCATCATGCCAAGCTTGGTATTGTTGATGACGTAATACATGCCTATGGCAATACCCACACACAATACCGACAGGAACAAGCGATAAACCGGATATTCAACAATATCGGTAATTTGAATTGACGATGACAGCAGCTCAGGTACATCAACCCCCAGAGGGTCGTTACCCCAAATGAAGCTTTGTGCCGCGTTAAAAATAAAGATTAAACCAACCGTTAGCAGCACCTGATCAAGGTGGTCGCGCTTGTATAAATGCACTATAAGAAAGCGCTCAATAATTACGCCTATGACCATAGCAATACTGCAAGCAATGACCACAGCTAACCAAAAGCTGTCTGTCATGGCGGCAAAGTAATACACCAAATAGGCGCCAATCATATACATAGAGCCATGAGCAAGGTTCAAGATACCCATAACGCCAAAAACTAATGTGAGACCTGATGCAACCAAAAACAGTAACAGCCCATACTGAATACCGTTTAGTAATTGCACGAGGAAAAGCGACATTTCCATTTTTATACCTCTATGGGGAAGCCCATGGGCTTCCCTACTTGCAATAACTTATAAACGACAACCACGTGCTGGGTCATTCAGGTTCGCTGCAGCGGTTTTAACCACCACGTTTTCTCCGTTCTCAACCTTTCTTAAATAGATGTTTTGAATTGGATTGTGCGCCTTAGAGAAATGGAAGCTGCCGCGCGGGCTATCAATTTCAACACCTTCCATTGCCTTTATCAGAGCTTTTTTGTCAGCGGTATTACCCTTGGTTGCTTCCACGGCTTGAATGATCAGTTGGCCTGCGTCATACCCTTGCACGGCGTATAGGTCAGCAGGCTTGTTGTACAATGACAAATACTCGGCTCTGAACGCTTTGTTCTTAGGGTTATCCAAAGTATCGGCGTAGTGTAGTGTGGTGAATAGGCCGTCAGCGGCTTCACCTTGCGCTTCAATGGTGCCTTCTGTTAAGAAACCAGAACCAATAAGTGGAATTTTGCCTTTAAGCCCCATGGCGTCGTAGTCTTTAACAAACTTAACCGAGCCACCACCGGCAAAGAACACAAATACAGCATCTGGCTTTATTGAGGCAATTTCAGTTAGGTAAGACTGAAACTCTGTTTTTGGAAACGGTACGAAAATTTCCTTAACCACTTCGCCACCAGCAGCTTCAAATGATTCTGAAAACGCGGCAAGCGACTCTTTTCCAAACCCGTAGTTCCAACTTAGTGTCACCACCTTTTTATAGCCCATTTCAATGGCTTGATTACCCATTGGGTAAGCAGTTTGCCAAGACGAAAAAGATGTGCGGAACACATTCGGCTGACAGAATGCACCTGTTGCAGCGTTAGCACCTGCATTGGGAATGATCATGATAGAGTCTTTGTTTCTAACCGATTTAATCATGCCCATTGCTACCCCTGAGTGAACCGGGCCAATAATGAAATCGGCATTGTCTTTATCGGTCATTGCAGAGGTTAACTCTGGAGCGCGAGCAGGCTTTGCTTCAGTGTCGCTAATGATGAATTCAACAGGGCGACCGGCAATAGTATTGCCCTTTTCTTTTAGGGCTTGCTTCAGGCCGTTAGTAGCAGCCTCACCCAACCCAGCGTAAACACCACTGTATGGCAGCATTACGCCAATTTTTATGGGAGATTCGTCGGCATGTGCAGACATACCTGACAATACACTTGTCGCCATCACACTACTGGCCAAGACGACTTTTCTGAGCGTTTTATTTTTAAATATCATGGTAAGTTACTCGTATTGTGGTAGGTGAATGTTAAAAAGCGTATTTCGCCATTGCTTGAACGCGGCTCATATCGCCGTCGAAACCGTCAACAGTTTCACGCTTTGCGTAGGTATATTCCAAGCCAACCGATAGCGGCTTAGTAATGTTGTAGATGTAGTTAATACGCGTGCTGTAAACGTCATGTGTGCGCGAGCCCACCATGCCCTCGACGGTGTCTACATCTAATGAAGAGAAAATAAGATTGGTACGAGCGCTTTCGCTCCATAAGTGGCGGTAAGCTACAGTAACCGCGGTTGCATCAATGGCATCAAAGTTACCTTCATCGTCTAGGAAGGCACCATTGGCAGCATTTACGCCAACATAACGACCTAAGCCCGAACCACTAGCTACTTGAATGCGAATATCATCGCCATTGCTCAAGTTAATGCGCGATGAAAGCGATAGTGCAATACCCGTGTCTGAGTAATCTTCGCCTTGTGTTTCATAAGCAAGCTGACGCAAGATACCGCCCACTTTCACATGACCCCAGCTGGCTTTCATCGTATAAGTACCAATGAGATCAGGTACAGAATTGTCATCTGTCGTAATTTGCGCGGTAGTGGTAGTACCAACGGTTGTCTCAGGGTTTTCCAACGCCACTTCAAAACCGTTATTTGAATAACGAATTTGTGGTTGACGAGTAAAAGCCACACCGTCTGTCGTACCAATAAAATCTACTGATTCAACCAAAGCGCCTAGGTCCATGATAGTTGACCAAGTTTGACCAATAAGCCAGTTGTTGTATTTCAAGTAAGCATGTCGCATACGTGGCGTATAGGAGTTGCTCACTCGCTCATCACCACCAGATGTCAATAGAAAGTCAAATTCAAACACACCGGTAATGACGTCTTCACCGTCTACTGGCGTATTGGTAGTAAATCTGAAACGAGACTGTTTTGCGTGCGCATCAAATCGGCCACCTAGCCCATCGTCGGTGGCGCCCGTTTGTACCAAAGACGGTACGTAAATATCACGTCCAGGGCCAACACCTTCACCGTTTGAGTAGTCGCTATACATTGCGTCAACTTTGATATAACCAGAGAATTTCACCTCGGTGTCAGCTAGGTTCGCTGCCTCTGCGCCAGTAGCAAGCGCTAAACCAACCGATAGTGACGAGGCAAGTAGGGGCTTGATGAGTGTTTTTTGTTTTAAAGTATTCATTCAGTTCTCCGTTGTAAATGTGCCAAGCATGTGTGTGATAAACAGAAACAACTGACGTTAAGGCAACCCGCCTTTGTAAATTTTGTGTTATTCAATTGTTTCTAAGCAAGGAACTTACTGTGAAGATAAATCACAAACCAATACCAAATGAGTGACTCGCAATACTTAACGGGTATGGCTTTGCGGTATACAGGTTGAACAACAATGCATTGAAAAACATATAAACCATTGTTATTAATTGATAATTACAAACAGATTTGGAAGAACATTGAGAGCTCTTGTAGACAAAAATCACCCGCCACAATTTGTTCATTATTTGTAAATTAATTCACCAATAATTAAAAACAAACAAACCTAAAGGAAAAATACACGAATAAAAAACCCGCCATTTGGCGGGTCAAAATTGCTTGGGAGCGGTGTTGCTTTTGTTGCTGGTGTTACTTTTTAAGATAGCGCTGAACAACAATGATAGTGCCGCCAATGACTAGCCCCCAAAACGCGGAGGAAAGCCCTAATAACGACAAATCCGATGCGGTAATAAGAAAGGTACACAACGCCGCTTCTCGGTCTGCAGGTTGGCTTAATGCTGTAGAAAGTGACCCTTCCAGCGCCCCCAAAAGTGCAATGCCGGCCACCATTGCGATAAACGCTGCGGGAAACGCTTGGATCACACTCACTAACGCGGCGCTAAATAGCCCAAACATGATGTACCACAGCATGGCGACAGCTGGGCCAAAATAGCGTTTTTTAGGGTCGGGGTTGGCATCTGGGCCGGTGCAAATGGCAGCGGTTATTGCAGATAAATTCACCCCATGGCACGCCGTTGGAGCAAACAGAATACTCATAAGCCCACTACCTGCAACAATCTGATTTGACGGTGGTGAATACTTGTCTTGCCTTAGTATGGCGATACCAGTAATAAATTGGCCACTCACAGCAACTAACATAAGCGGTATTGAAATACTAAATAATGCAGTGAGTGAGAAACTAGGCATGTACCAATGCGGTGTTGATATTTGCCAGTCAACTTGTTGAAATGACAAATCATAGTTTAAGGCCAGTACCCCTACCCCAATAGCAACGGTAAGCATGATTGCGTAACGCGGTAGCAAGTGACGCAATAAAATATAGCCTGCGAACATCACCAGCCCCAGTAAAGGCGCTTGTGTCATCTTAGAAAAGAGATCGAGGGAAAAGTTAACCAATATTCCTGCCAACAGTGCCGCGGCTAAGGCCAAAGGCAATCGGTTCACTAGTCGCTCAAATGCCCCTGTTACTCCCAATAACAACAAAATGCCACCAGACATAATGTACGCGCCTATCACATCGCCCCACGGCATACCCGGCACTAAGGTGACGAGCAAGGCAGAACCCGGTGCATTCCATGCAAAAAGCAAGGGCATGCGATAGCGCAAGCTAAACCAACCACATAGTAAACCGCTAGCAATAGACATCCCCCAAATCCAAGAAGTCAGTACCTCACTGCTCAAATTCGCCGATTCGGCAACTTGAAACAAGATAACCAGTGGACCTGCATAGCCCATTGTTGATGCGAGGATCCCCGCTACTGCAGCAGACAACGACCAGTCTTTTAACGGTGGAAAAGAAATGAAAGTAGGCTGATTTTGCATAAGTCACTCCATTGGTTGCCGTGCTACCCGCAAGAAATCACCTGCGAATAGCACAGCTTGGGAACGCGGTATTCTATTTTTGTTACTTAACCACAATCTCCACCTGCAACAGGCAAAATAGTTCCTGTAATATAGCTGGCTTCATCTGAAGCTAAATACAAAATGGCAGATGCTTGTTCATCTAGGGTGCCGTAACGAGACATAAAACTGGTATCAATGGTCTGATCGACAATTTGCTGATACCAAATTTTTTCCTGCTCACTTTGTGTAGACTCGTTGCGCGGAATAATACGCTGAGGCGCGTCGGTTCCGCCTGGTGCCGTGGCATTCACACGAATATTGTGCTGCGCATACTCAAAGGCAAGTGACACTGTCAGTGCATTCACGCCCCCTTTTGCCGCGGCGTAAGGCGCGCGGTTTACACCACGAGTAGCAACAGAAGACACATTCACTATGGCGCCTTTTCCATTGTCTAACATGGCAGGTAATACTGCGCGACAACACCACAACGTGGGGAACAACGAACGACGAACTTCTTTTTCAATTTCGTCAGCTTGATAATGCTCGTAGGGTTTGGCCCAAATGGTCCCCCCCACATTATTGATAAGCTTATCGATTCGCCCAAAATGCGCCGATGCCGTATTCATAGCATTAAGCGCACCTTCGTAGGTTTCTAAGTCAGCCTCTACAGCAATAGCATCCGCGCCGTTTTCATTGAGTGACTGGGCAATCTGTTGAACATGCGCTGAGCGGTCCACCAATACCAACTTTGCTCCCTCAGTAGCAGCTCGTTGTGCAACGCGAAGGCCAATGCCTTGCGCTGCGCCGGTAACTACAATGACCTGCCCGTCGAAGCGCAAGCTCATGCGGCTTCCTCTTTAGGCTGGCTGGGGTTGAATTTTTCGTAGTGGAACGAATATGGGTTTGTGCCCGCATCTTTAAAGTATTGACGCACGGCATCAACCATTGGCGGAGGTCCACATAAATATGCATCGGCGTCAGCCAGTGCAAATGGAACACTTTCCATATGATCAGTAACAAAACCCAACTTCTCATGTGCGCTATCTGGGTTAACGACGACTGTAGCGTAGCTAAAGTTGTCCAATGCATCGGCATATTCTTGTAAGGCTTCAAGCTTCACCAAGTCATCCACATTGGTCACACCGTAGAGTAAATACACAGGTTGACTGGTTGGGTTCTGCACAAGCGACGCCAGCATAGAAAGAATAGGTGCAAGCCCTGTTCCGCCTGCTAGCATAAGTACTGGGCGCTCTACTGCGCGCAAGTAAAAACTACCGAGTGGACCGGTTACCGGAAGCACGTCGCCAGCATTGGCGTTTTTGCTTAAGTAAATACTCATCAAGCCATTAGGCACATTGCGAATAAGGAAGCTTGCGTCTTTGCTTCCCGGACAAGAGCTAAATGAATACGCACGGGTCTCATCAGAGTTTGGCAGCCCCAAATTAATGTACTGACCGGGCAAGAAATCAAGTGGCTCAGACAAAGCGACATTTAATTCAATGGTGGTGTCCGACAACGCATTTACACTGGTAATAGTGCTTGTAATGCTTTGCGGGCCTGATGCACACAGCGAAGAGGCCGCTGGAATAGAAACCACCACGTCTGATTGAGGCAACATCTGACAGGTAAGAATTAACCCATCAGCAGCTTCATCGTCGGTTAACGCTTCATCGATGTATTCATCACCTAAGTCGTAAGTACCTTGCTTGCAGCTACCTTTGCAGGTTCCACAAACACCATCAGAGCAGTCCATTGGCAGTTTCACTTGATGGCGATAGGCAGCGTCGAGCACTGTTTCACCATCATTACATTCGATAACGCGCGTTACGCCGTCTTCGAAATTAAGAGCTACTTTGAAAGACATAATAATTCTCCGTCTTTACAGGTGATATACATCAATAACTTGGTTGATATAATCGTTGTTCAACACCACTTTTTTACGCGTAATCACTGGTGTTTCACCACTGATATCCAATGAACAAAACACGGTTCCGAAGAAGTGTGATGTCTCGCGATAGCGATGGCTAAGCGTGTTGAAGTTGTAGCGGATTTCCGCTGTTGTCTCGTCTTGGCTCAGCACTTCTAAATTACTGCACTGATGCGTGGTTCTCGGCTCTGGCATACTCGCCCCCGAACGCTCAGTCTTTATGCGGTAAACCCTGTCTTCCAAACCATTGCGATTGGGGTAATAAATGAGCGAGATTTCTTTTTGAGGATCGTTAGTTAACTGATCATCATCATCCCATGCTGGCATCCAGTATTCACATTTTGGGTGATAGCACGTTAGCCACTCATCCCATTGACGGTCGTCAAGTAAACGCGCTTCGCGAAATACAAACGCCTGAATTTCCTGATAAGTCATCACGGCCACCTCTTAATCTTTTTGCACAACAGGAATATGACTGGCTCTTTCTAGCTCAATCGCATTTAGCATTTCTTCTACCCAATGCTTGTGGTGATGAACGTATAGGCCTTCATCTTCTGGTTTGATACCTGACGCAACTGTGTCCATACCTACACCTTTGGCATAATCGTCTGGGCCTTCCATCCAGTGCGCTGCACCTCGGCTCATATCGTTCCAACGCATATCACGCGCTTCGTAGCCTTGCTGACAACCTCTGAATTCTTCTAGGTCGTCCGGTGTTCCCATGCCAGATACGTTAAAGAAATCTTCGTACTGACGAAGGCGCTTTTGACGATTTTCAGCAGACTCGCTCTTAGGTGCAAAGCAGTAAATAGACACTTCCGTCTTATTCACAGAAATAGGGCGAAGTACGCGAATTTGTGTTGAGAATTGGTCCATCACGTATACGTTAGGGTACAAACACAAGTTACGCGTTTGATTTACAATGGTGTCAGCGCGCGCTTCACCCACTTCCTGTTGAAGGCGTTCTAGTTGACTATAAATAGGGCGTGCAGTTGGATTTGTTAAACGCGTCCACAACATCATGTGACCATTTTCAAACGAATAGAAACCACCCTCACCCGACCAGCTTTTCGCATCAACTGCTTCTGTACCGCCTTCTTCATAATTGCGGTGACTCATCGTTGATAAGTAGTTCCAGTGAACAGTTCCAACGTGATAGCCATCAGCACCGTTTTCAGCAGTAAGCTTCCAGTTACCTTCGTAGGTGTACGTTGAAGTACCACGAATAACTTCGATACCTTCTGGATCTTGATCCACAATATTGTCGATAACCTTCGTGGTTTCACCTAGATATTGCTCTAGCGGTAATACATCGGCATTCAAACTACCGAACAAAAAGCCGCGATACGATTCAAAACGTGCAATATGCTTAAGGTCATGAGAGCCATCAACATTGAACGACTCAGGGTAACCACCTTTCTTCTGATCACGCGCTTTTAAAAGTTTGCCTGAGTTGTTAAACGTCCAACCGTGGAAGGGGCAAGTAAAAGACGTTTTGTTACCGCGCTTACGACGACACAATGTTGCACCGCGGTGCGAGCACGTATTTAAAATGGCATTTAGGTCGCCGCCTTTGTTACGTGTAATAACAACCGGCTGGCGACCAATTGTAGTAGTGTAATAGTCACCGATTTCGGGAATTTGGCTTTCATGTGCCAAAAATACCCAGTTGCCTTCAAAGATGTGTTTAATTTCTAAATCAAATAAGTCTTTGTCGGTAAAGATCCCACGGTCACAGCGATAATGCCCCGTCTCTTCGTCGGCCTCAACGGCACCACGGATCTTCTGTTCTAGTTGATTCAATGTTGCTGACATAATTTATCTCCCGAAGGTAGCAGGCTTACGCCTGCTCCACAGTTGCACGGGCACGAGCATGCTTGTCTTGCTTCTCGTCGTTCTTCGTTGCCATTAATGTGATGTTGAATTCCACATCAAGGTAGTTGTCTTTAAAGCCCATGGCTTTAATTTGCTCTGGCTCAGATACACTTTTTGCTTCAACAACCAATTCGTCACGCGTTGCGAAAGCGAAATCGTCATAGGTGTATTCATCACCGGCTAAGTTAATTTGCGTAGTAAGGTGCTTAAAGCCGTCTTTCGCTACAAAGTAGTGAATGTGCGCAGGGCGATTACCATGACGGCCAAGGCTTTCTAGCACTTTCATCGTTGAACCACCTGGAGGGCAACCGTAGCCGCTAGGTACAATACTGCGTGCGCGATAGCAGCCTTGCTCATCAGCAATGATGCGGCGACGTAAATTAAACGGAGTTTGAGATGGGTCAAAATGCGAGTAAGCACCTTTCACGTCGGCATGCCAGATATCAACAACTGCGCCTGCAATTGGGTTGCCTTCTTCATCAACAACCTGACCATGTAGCCACATTTCTTGGCCAGGTGACTGACCATCATCCATTCTTGCTTCGCCTTCACTTGTCGGCGCGCCTTCAACATACAACGGACCTTCAATAGTACGTGGTGTACCGCCTAGCTCACCAATGGCAGCGTCTTTAGCGTCTTCACGAACATCAAGAAAATGATCAAAACCTAAACCTGGAGCAAGCAGCACGGCTTCGCCATTCGCACCTAATTCATTTAGGTAGTTAACGCCTTGCCAAAACTCTTCTTGTGTAATGTCGAGGTCTTCAATCATCTTGAACACGTCAGTTAGCAAGCGGTGCATAATTTCTTTAGTGCGAGGATTGCCTTTGTCGTTGTCTAGGCCAGCGGCACGCTTAAGTAACGTTTGAACATGTTCAGTTTGTAAAGTATTGATAGTAGTCATAGTCTTAGTCTCCGCGCTGCAATGCAGCGAGTTTTTGCCTGTTAGTTTTTTATTTGATTGATGAAGGGTGCTGACACAAAGGCGTCACACTCATCGTCATAAAGGGGTACAGCGGTAAGCCCATTAGTACGTCGTGTAAATGCTGGTTATCCTTCACCTCGAATATGCTCACATTGGCGTATTGACCAGCCACTCGCCAAAGGTGTACCCAAATGCCTTCTTCCTGCAGTCCTTCGGCATAGTTTTTTTCTTTCAACTTAATTGCATTAAATTCTTCTTCGCTCAGATGTGCTGGCGGTATCACAGTCATTTCAACTTTGAATAACATATTTGCTCCTTACTTCGCCTTGCGGGTGTATTGACGTAATTTGTCCTCATCGATTTCGAGCCCTAGCCCAGCTGTCGTAGGAACTTCAACGCCAAAGTTGTGATAATTTAGAGGGGATTTAACGATGTCATCGCACTGCAGCAGTGGGCCGAACATCTCTGTGCCAAATTCAATAACAGGTAGGGTCGACCATGCATGTAACGCGGCTGTGGTACCCACAGTGCCTTCAAGCAGCGTACCGCCATATAGTCCAATACCTGCCGCGTTACACACAGCAGCCACATCAAGTGCACCAAACAGTCCACCTGCTTTGCCTATCTTAAGTGCCACTGAGCCGGTGAAACCTTGCTGAGCCAACAAAAGGGTATCTGTACTATCAGCAATAGATTCATCAGCCAAAATGCAGATGTTAAATTTCTTAGAAAGACGCACTAGGCTGGCAAAATCTTTTGCAGGGGTCGGTTGCTCGACTAAATCAATACCGGCTTCTTGTAGTGCAGCCATACCATAAGTAGATTGAGACTCGCTCCACGCTTGATTAACATCAACGCGAATACTTACGTCATCGCCTAACGCTGCTTTGATCTTGCCCACATGCGCTACATCGTCACGTACCGAACGAGAGCCAATTTTTAGTTTGAAAATGTTATGGCGCTTTTCGGCTACTAGGCCTTTCGCTTCTTCAATGTCTTTTTCAGTATTGCCTGAAGCCAATACCCAAAGACAAGACAAATGATTATTGCAAGCACCACCGAGTAAGGTTGAAACTGGCACACCAAGTTGTTTACCAAGTAAATCAAGCAGGGCCGTTTGCACCGCAGACTTGGCAATAGGGTTGCCTTTAAAAGCAAGGTGTAACTTGTTAATTAATGCTTTAGGGCTGGCAACTGACTGTCCAATCAAATAAGGTGCTAAATACGTATCAATGTTGGTTTTGATACTTTCTGGGCTCTCAGCGCCGTACGCGAGACCACCAATTGTTGTACCTTCGCCAATACCTTCAAGGCCGTTGTCGTCGGTAATTCTTACGATAACCATCGACTGAACCGCCATAGATGTCATGGACAATTTGTGTGGTCGTATCGTAGGAATATCGACAATGTAAGTTTGAATTTGTGATATCATGTAAATGTTAATTTTGTGTTGCCAGTAAATGTCTGCGTGTAACCTACAAATATTTTTTGTTAACAACCAATATTGATTTAGTTAGTATCGATACCTAGGAGGTATGGTGGAGTTAAGGCATTTACGCTACTTTTGTGCGGTAGCGGAAGAAAAGAACATGACCAGAGCGGCCGAAAAGATATTCATGGCCCAGCCACCTTTAACAAGACAAATCAAACAGTTAGAGGAAGAGGTTGGTGTTCAACTCATTCAGCGAGAAGCCCGTGGCATTACCCTAACCCCCGCTGGCGAATACTTTTGGAAACAGGCCCAACTCATACTTGAAAAGTTAGCTTCATGTGTTGAAGAAAGTCGGCGAATTGATGCAAGAAAAAAGCGAATTTTCAGAATTGGCTTTGTTCCATCCATTTTTTACGGGCAACTTCCTCAGCTTGTTAGGCGCTTAAGACAGCAGCACAAAGTGGATGTTGAACTGCTCGAAATGAAAACCGGTGAACAAATTGAAGCCCTCAAGTCAGGTAAAATTGATATGGGTTTTGGTCGGGTTGTGATGCCATCACTAGAAGCCGATGTGACTCAGAAGTTGTTGTTCAGCGAGCCTATCCTTGCCGCTCTACCTATCCATCATCCACTTGCTAATGACGATGTTGATATGGCAGAGCTCGCTACACTGCCGTTAATTACTTACCCAGGTGGTAAGCCTCCAACCTTTGCTAACATCTGCTTGGATCTGTTTGCCAGTCGCGGGTTGAGAGTAAGAGTGGCCCAGCAAGTTAATGACATAGGCACTGCACTGGGTCTCGTTGCCTCAGATATGGGCTTCACCCTTGTGCCTGAACAAGTGATGCGCATGAACAGAGATGGTGTGGCGTTTGTTCGGCTTAAAGACGACGGCATAAACAGCTCGGTGTTTCTCAGTAAACGCGAGGAAGCCGAAGATGACATTATGGCTGCGGCCATGGTGATATTAGATGAGCTGGTGCAAAACCGAATAGAAGGTCGCTACCCCTAAAAGGGGTTAGCGCAGATCTTGTCTTATTTGCTCAGCAGCATGTTTAAGTACAGGAATACAATGCTCGGTGATGGTTTCTAAGCTCACCCTTAATGCATTGGTACTTAAGTTCATCGCCCCCAGCAATTCGCCTTTGCCACTAAATACAGGTAAAGCAACCGAGCGTAACCCCGCTTCAAGCTCTTGATCAACAATACTAAAACCTTGTTGCTTAACCTTAATTAGTTCCTGTTCTAACGCCTGTGCAGTGGTAATACTCTTCTCAGTATGTGGGTGTAACTGTGCTTCATTCACCCATGCTGTTAATTCTGAAGCGTCAAGATGTGCTGCAAGTACTCGTCCCATTGACGTATACGGTGCAGGCAGTCGAGTGCCCGTTGTTATGTTAATCGACATAAGACGATGTGATGCCGGAGAACGCGCCACGTACACCACCGACTGTCCATCTAACTTCCCAAGAGAAGCCGACTCCCCTAATTCTGCGGTAATCGATTTAAGGTAATGCTCGACCACTGCTATATAACCATTGCTGCTGGTATAAGCTTGCCCTAACGACAGCACTTTAGGTGCCAAGGCGAAGAGTCGCCCCTCACGACGGATATAGCCAAGAGAATGCAATGTAAGCAAAAACCGACGGGCTTTGGCCCTATCAATTCCCATTTTTTCAGCTACTTGCGATAAGGTCATTTCTTTGTTTTGACCATCAAACGCCCCTAACACCTCTAGTCCGGTAGCAAGCGCGCTTATGTAATCGCGATGGGTTGACGGTATTTTTTCTTCACTCATGCACTGTGTCTCTTGTTGGATCTTGCGAATTATTTCTTATTGTTTAACGAAGTGCCAGTTCTCTTATGAATTCAGCAACATAAATTGCTTTGACTGATCGTCCTAGCAATTTTTTAACATTTATTACTTGACCTAAACAATCAAAATTATTAATTTGTTCGCATTATGAATCAACATTCGTATTGCGAACTTTTATTATGACACTATTTACAACACTTTCAAAAGCTATTGAAGATGGCGTTAAGGACGGCGACACAGTTGCATTAGAGGGATTTACTCACCTTATTCCTTTCGCCGCAGGGCATGAAATTATTCGCCAAGGACGTCGCAACCTCACATTGGTAAGAATGACCCCTGATCTTATTTACGATCAGCTAGTCGGTGCCGGGTGTGTGAGCAAACTTGTGTTTTCATGGGGAGGAAACCCAGGTGTAGGTTCTTTACACCGCGTACGTGACGCCATTGAGCACGGCTACCCCGCTCCGCTCGAAATTGAAGAGCACAGTCACGCGGCAATGGCAAATGCTTATGAAGCGGGTGCATCAGGCTTACCCATGGCGGTATTCAGGGGTTATGTAGGTAGTGATCTACAGCACGTGAACCCCAACATCAAAACCGTTACTTGCCCGTTTACGGGTGAAGCGCTTGCCGCAGTGCCATCGATTAAACCCGATGTGGGCATAGTTCATGCGCAAAAAGCAGACCGCGCAGGAAACGTACTCATTGAAGGTATTTTAGGGGTTCAAAAGGAAGTTGTGCTTTCTTCTCGCTATAGCATCGTCACCGTCGAAGAAATTGTGGACGACTTAGAAGCAGGTCCAAATAGTTGTGTACTTCCCGCTTGGACAATCAACGCCATTGCCACCGTACCGTTTGGCGCTAAACCGTCTTATACACATGGTTACTACCCGCGCGACAACAGTTACTACAAGAAGTGGGACAGCATAAGCCGAGAGCGCGAGCCATTTTTAAAGTGGTTAGATGAAGAAGTATTTCAAGCAGGAGAATAATCATGACCGAACAATATACTTCAGACGAAATGATGACGATTACCGCTGCCCGTGCTCTGAATAACAATTCGACTTGTTTTGTGGGCATTGGCTTACCAAGTGCTGCAGCGAACTTAGCACGCCTTACTCATGCCCCTGACATAACACTTATTTACGAGTCAGGTACCATAGAAACCAAGCCGCAGGTTTTGCCTTTATCTATTGGGGATGGTGAACTTTGTGAGTCGGCGCTTACCACCGTTTCGGTTCCCGAAATGTTCCGTTACTGGCTGCAAGGCGGTCATATTGATGTGGGTTTCCTTGGCACCGCACAAGTAGACCGATACGGCAACATTAACACCACAGTTATCGCTGCATCGCACAAAGACAGTGGCCCTGATGGCGCTCACAGTTATGCCAACCCTAAAGTTCGCCTTCCTGGCGGTGGCGGTGCACCAGAAATTTCAACCAATGCCAAAGAAGTGATCATCACCGTAAGGCATTCAAAGCGCACTTTTGTTAAAGATGTCGACTTCATTACCACATTGGGTTTTGGTCGAGACGGCCAAGGCCGCAAAGGCAAATCTACGCTGGGTAAAGGCCCCACTTTGGTGATTTCTGACCTTTGTATATTAAAGCCAGAAGATGAAACCAATGAACTTATTGTGGTGAGTTTGCACCCAGGCGTTACAAAGCAACAGGTAATCGATGCCACTGGCTGGGACATTCGCTTTGCTGACACACTTCAAACCACTGATGAACCCACCAGCAGCGAAATCGAAGTATTAAGAGAACTAAAGCGCGTTACTGAAGCGGCGCACAGCCAAACGGAGACTGCGTAATGAACGTTTATTTATGTAACCCCAACCGCTCTTCCATTGGTCGTTATGCAGGTGGGCTAGCCAACATTCGCCCAGATGATTTGCTTGCACAAGTTATTCGCGCAGTTCTGGCGCAGTGCCCTCAACTACCAGCAGAAAGCATTGATGATGCGTTTTTCGGCTGTGCCAACCAAGCCGGTGAAGACAACCGCAACGTGGCTAGAATGGCCACTTTGCTTGCAGGCGTGCCATTTTCGGTACCAGCCACCACAATTAATCGTTTGTGTGGTTCAGGTATGGATGCCATTGGCCTTGCTTACCGTTCAATTGCATCAGGTGAAGCAGACCTTATTCTTGCTGGCGGCGTTGAGTCTATGTCGCGAGCTCCATTTGTGATGGGCAAAGCACAAAACGGATTTGACCGCTCACAGATACTTGAAGATACCACCATGGGGTGGCGCTTTATTAACCCTGCGTTAAAGCAGCAATATGGCACAGAAACCATGCCTGAGACTGCAGAAAATGTAGCAGCGAAATTCTCTATTAGCCGAGAAGCACAAGACAACTTTGCGTATCAGTCTCAGCAAAAAGCGGCAGCAGCTCAAGCGTCTGGCCGCTTTGCTAAAGAAATAACACCTGTGACCTTTCAGCCCAGAAAAGGCGATGCCATCGTCATCGACAAAGATGAACATATACGCCCTCAAACTACATTAGAAGCATTAGCAAAACTAAAAGCACCGTTTCGTGAAAACGGCTCGGTTACCGCGGGTAATGCATCGGGCATTAACGATGGCGCATCTGCCATGCTTGTAGCAAGTGAAGCCGCCGTTGAACGCTATAACTTAACGCCTGTTGCTCAAATTAAAGGGATGGCTACCGCTGGCGTTGAACCCACTATTATGGGTATAGGCCCAGTACCAGCGGTTAATAAATTGCTTGCAAAACAAAAGTTGAGCCTAGACGATATTGGCACAATTGAACTTAATGAAGCGTTTGCAGCACAAGCATTGGCCTGTATGCAGGAACTTGGACTCAGTTCCGATGACTCAAGAGTGAACCCCAATGGCGGTGCCATTGCACTTGGCCATCCACTTGGTATGTCGGGGGCACGCCTACTGCATACTGCCGCATTACAATTTGAACAAACCTCGGCCGATTACGCACTATGCAGTATGTGTATTGGTGTAGGCCAAGGTATAGCGACACTGCTAAAACGCATTTAGGAACTCAACATGGCGACAATATCAGAGCAAGGTATTCACTACCAGTTCATTGAGACTAAGCACAAACCTGTTGTAGTGCTCGCTCACCCGTTGGGTATGAATATGCGTGTTTGGGACTACCTCGTACCAGACTTAATGGTGAACTTCAGCATTTTGCGTTATGACCTACCTGGACACGGTGACAGCGTAGCGTTCCCCGCAAACACGAAAAGCCTTGATGGATCACAGTTAGTTGACGACTTATTAACCCTGTGTAACTCACTAGGTATCGATAAGTTTCACTTCGTGGGTACGTCAATTGGCGGTATGTTAGGTCAACAACTGTTAATTTCCCACCCAGAACGCTTGTTAAGCACAGTGTTAACTAATACTGGGATGAAAATAGGTACCACTGAAGCATGGCTGGAGCGCCAGAAAAACGTGACTCAGCAAGGGCTTGAAACACTCGCAGCTAGCTTGGTTCCAAGGTGGTTTAGCCCAGTGAGTACCAAACGTTTCCCCACGTTACTGTCACAATGGGAAGGTTTGCTAGCGAACGTTGATGATCACTCTTACGGATTATTGTGTGCGTGGCTTGGCGACAGAGACACACATACACAGCTTAAACCTAATGGTGCACCTATTTTGCTTATTGCTGGTGAAGATGATGTCGCTACACCCACCTCATCATTGCAAGCATTGGGAGAAACCCTAAGCGCACCTGTGACTGAATTAAAACAAACTGGGCATGTGCCCTCGGTTGAAGCAAGTCGCGAGTTCACGTCATTGATAAGAGAACACTTAGGAATGATTAAATAACTTGTTATTAATACTAAAATCGCTTTAGTAGTAAACAACACGGGATGATATTCTTTATCAAAGACAAGTGAAAGTTCAAAATAAAGGCATGTTACCTTGCGTAAACTAATTATAGGTCGATGTATACGTACCTATTCACCCCGCGTGTTGAGTTTTTTACTTAATTTAAAAAGCAAATGAATATGACTTAAAACCTTAGGGAAGATGCGAATAAGTGCCCGATGTGAGATCATAGCTGCATAGTAAATCACAGCCATTACCGCCCATGAGCCAACAGTTAACTTTTGCCGATAGTGAGTTTTCCAGCAAGCGCCGTCAGACCCGTAAAGAGATATTCTTATCCCGGATGGACAACTTGTTGCCGTGGACTCAACTGCTGGAAGTGATTGAACCCTTTTATC